>DALYYK010000352.1:0-3435 GCA_031983305.1 Candidatus Fimivivens sp.
TGCGAATCTGTACCGAGCCGACATGCCCCGCCGCATCGGCGAGCGCCCTATTGCTCTGGAGAATCAGCGGATGCCTTGCCAGATCGGTCATGTTGGTCATGGCCCCGACGGTTATGATATTCCCAGACCGGGACACGCCGGATATACCCGGCACAAAGCCGGGATAAAGCAGCGCGTCAGGTTTTATCGTCCTTTGGTTTAATTGCAGGATCAGATCGGTTCCGCCGCCGATGATCTTGCCGCCGGGCGTCATTTGTGCAAGGCACTCAAGAAGCGCCTGTTTGGATTGCGGTACCATATAGCACTCAGCCACCTGACCGCACCCCCTGCTCCTCTTGGGATGCACGCTTTACCGCGCGTATAATCTGTGTGTAGCCTGAGCACCGGCAGATGTTGCCGGCCAGCGCCATACGAATTTCTTCCTCGGTCGGGTTGGGGTTCTCATCAAGCAGCGCGCGTGCAGACATGACCATGCCGGTGGTACAATAGCCGCACTGAATAGCCGTCTCTTCAATAAAAGCGCGCTGAAGCGTACTGATGCCTCCAAAAGGGTCGTGCAACCCCTCAATCGTCACGACCGACGTTCCGGGCAATTGCGCCGCAACGGTCAGGCACGCGTGAACGGCGCGTTTATCCACAATTACGGTGCAAGCGCCGCATTCTCCCTCGCTGCACCCCTCCTTGGTACCGGTCAGATTTAAATCCTCCCGCAGAATATCCAAAAGACGGCGGCTCGGCTCCGATTCAAGGCAAACCGGCCTTCCGTTTACAGTAAATTCAAGGGTCATAGCGCTTCCTCTCAATCATCAAATTCACAATGCTGTCGGGGGTGATCGGCAGATGGCAAAGCGCGCTTTGCAGCGCGTCATTAACCGCCCCGACAATTGCGGCGGCAACCGGGACATAGCTGACCTCGCCGATCGATTTTGCCCCAAACGGGCCGTCGGTAAGGCCGTCTTCGATCAACTTGACCCGCACATCCAAGAAATCGGGCGCGTTGACGACGTGATAATCCTTCATGCTGGCGGTCGTTTTTCCGGTTTTCGGATTCGTATCCATATGCTCGCTGAGTGCGGCGCCGTAGCCCATGGCCACCGCGCCCTGAATCTGCGCGACGCATATCTCGCGATTGATGGCCTGCCCAATGTCATGCACCGCGAGATAATCCAATAATTTGACCATGCCGGTCAGGCAATCCACCTCTACCCACGCAAAATGCGCCCCCGTGACGCTGGGGTTGCTCTGTGACATCCACTGGTGGGTCACCCACAGCTCCTTTTGCTCCTGCCTGAGCGCAAATGTGGCCACCTCGGCAAATGAAACGCCATGCTCGTCTGAAAATTGGATTGCGCCGTTCTTGATAAAAAACCCGTCCGCTGTTGTACCTTTTAATCGGGCGGCGGCTTTAATAAGCGCCTCACGGAGCTTTTGTGCACAGTCTAACACCGCTCTGCCAATGACATAGGTGGTACGGCTGGCAAAGCATCCGACATCGTGGGGGGTTGCCGCGGTGTCTCCCTCGGTCATCGTGATTTTTTCGAGCGGAATATCCAACACCTCTGAAACGATCATTTTCATAGCGGTCACTGTTCCGCAGCCGTGGTCGTGCAATGTGACCTGCACCTGAACGCCACCCGATTCGCTCACCCGCATTGAGACGCCCGCATAATCGGGGAAACGCGGAAAATAGCCGTTAACGTGACCCGCGCATCCCACCGCAATGCCGCGGCGGTAACGGTTTTGACTTTGATTAAAGCGCAGATTTTCGTCCTTTCGCGCCTGCCAGGAAAAATCCTCCTTGCCGAGCAGCAGGCATTCCTTTATTCGGATTTCTCCGAGAGGCAACTTGCTCTTTCGGTCATATTCACCGGGGAGCGCCACATTTTTCAGCCGCAGCTCCAACGGGTCCATTGCAAGCTTTCGCGCCGCAATATTCAAATTATGCTCCATAAAGGTATACATCTCGGGGGCACTCCAACCGCGGTAGGCCCCCGACATCGGCGTGTTGGTGCAGACCGCCCGGGCCTTGTAGTGTGCATAAGGATAGCTATAGCATCTGAAAAACTTGCTCGCCACTGCATTGAGATAGTCGCAGGCGTTACCGACATAACCGCCCGTGTCGAGCGTCACATCCGCGCCAAGACTTTGAATTTTGCCGTCCGGTGTAATCTTTGAAAAGAATGTTGTGGTCAGCGGCGCGCGTGAAATGGTCGAAACTATTGTCTCAGAGCGGTTAAATACCAGTTTGACCGGCCTTTTTGTCCGCATCGAGGCCGCGACGGCAACCGGCTCCAATATCCACTCCTGCTTGGCGCCAAAACTCCCACCCATTGTGGTTTTTATGACCCGCAGCTTTTCATAGGGCAGGTCAAACAATTCGGCCAGAACGGTGCGGATGCCATAAACCGACTGATTAGGGCTCCAGACGGTCAGCTCCTCCAAATCCTTTTGCCACGAGGCCACGCAGCAGTGCGGCTCCATCGCCATATGCGTCAGGCGGGATAAGTAACTCTCGGTGACGGTTTCAATCGCGCCATCCTGCATATCAGCCTCATCTCCAAATGAGAGATCAAGCGCGCCGAATACCGCGCCGCCCTGGTGTATCTCATCGATTTTTCCCGATAGCGCCGCCTTAGCGTCAATCGCAAACGGCAGCAGTTCATATTCTATTTTGACCAGCTTGGCCGCGGCACGCGCCATGTCGGCGGTTTGGGCGATCACGCACCCAACCCGATCCCCGACATACCGCACATGACGGTTAAACACCCGGTCCTGTTCGAGCGTCTGCTGCCCCTTCATTGTTCTGAAACGGTTAAAAGGACGGTCTGTCGTATTAAAGCAATGTATAATATCAACGACACCCGCCGCCTTTAACGCTTCGGTGTCGTCGATGGATTTGATGTAACCATGCGGAATGCTGCTGAATATGACAGCCGCGTGGAGCATTCCCGCCAGCTGCATATCCCCTGCATATTTCGCCGAGCCGGTCACTTTTGCTTTTGCATCATGAATCGGCTGGCTTTGACCGACAATATTCATAAAACTTACCTCTCGACCCTTTATCTTAGTGATGCCTCAAATAATTTTGACACATCAGTAAAATAAAGCGTAGGGAGGACGACGAGCATCGGCGTCCTCCCCTTTTGTACCATTGATAACCGTGGCTATTCCTCCAGCTTATCCATAAAGAAAACTTTGATAGACGCCACGATCTGCAACAGGAACACGAACAGCACCACAAAGCCACCGGCGGTTGCAAGCGCCTTAACGCCGTCAACACCCTGTGCGCCGCCGCCAAACGCCGCCATGACGATCGCAACCGTGCCGATAACGACGCCCCACAGAACCTTGATCTTGGCGGGCGGCTCGGTTCCGATCGGAACGTCCTTAACACACATGGAACCGACGTTGGTCAGCGTGGCATCGGCTGCCGTA
>DALYYK010000353.1:0-3433 GCA_031983305.1 Candidatus Fimivivens sp.
CGATTCCTATTCTTGCGGTGCTCAGGACAAAAACCTTCGCGGGCATCATTTCGTTCTTGGCGTTTGTCTATTTTGTATTTGAGGCACAATATATTTTTCAGAAGTCCGATACCCTTGCCGGGTGTCTTTCGGCAAAAGCTGAGCTTATCGCCTCTTTGCTCGTGCTGATCTCAGCGGCGTTAAAGCTGTATAGCCTGAACATTTTGAGCTGCAGAGAGGTCAGCACACCCGAAGAAATTGAAATTGGCGAACTGCCTGTCATTTAAATGATGCGGATTAAAGTTAGTACGCATATTGCCTCTAAAGACGGATTTCGCCATACACAAAGGGCGCTCCCCGCGCAGGGGAGCGCCCGCCTTTTAACTTGTTTAATAAAACGGCTTTCTGTTTTATTAAATTGGCCACGCGCCTCTGGCGCGGCCATTATAATTTGCGCCGCCTAATGGCCATGCGTCAATTATAATATTTCGGCATTTCTAATACAGACATCTAAAATAACGCAGAATAAACCGTTTTTTGCGGGGTTGCGTCTGCTCTAGCCAAGCAATAACCTGTTGCAGCAGCGCAAAGACAGCCTCGCGTTCCGACTGGCGCACCGTATGAGCGCTGAAAGCCGCCCTTAAGAACACCTTGGCGGCAGCCTCGTACGCTGTACCAATCTCGCCTCCCAGACCTTCGGTGACCTTGGGCAGCAGCCGTATCGGCGAGTGGGTCGGCTCCGCGATATCCACCGCGCCGAGCAATTCCAGAATATAAGCCATGATGCTGCAAACGGCGGCGTTGTTGTCGCTTTGCGCACAGGCGCGGCGGCGTTTCTCTAGGCGCTTGAACCGATAATAAAGCCAAGCGCCGACCAGCGCCGCCAATGTGAGCAGCGTCAGCAAAAACGGCAGCAACAGACGCAGCGTATCCAATAGCCTGTCAAGGAACCCAGCGTCCTCGTCGCGGTGGCGGTCACGGTCGCGCTTAGGGGGCGTCACCTCAGGCTCTTCCTTCGCACCGCCCTGATTACTCTGCCCATACGACGGAGGGTCGGTGATGCCCTCCATGACACCGAGATAATTGGGATCCACCTCAAAGGGAATCCACCCGATGCCATCGTGGTAATATTCCACCCACGCGTGCGCGTTATAGTCCAAGATATCGAGGTTCGACTCCTCCCCCATCGCTTCGGCATCGTCGGGGGTGATCAGATAGCCCTCTACATATCGGGCCGGTATGCCGTAGTGCCGCAGCATCATCACGGCGACGCTGGCGTAACCGACGGTCGAGGCGCTTTGGTTTTTGCGCATAATATGGCGTATGAAGCTGCCGCTGCCGTCAAAGGCGGCATCATTGTCGGAATATTCGAGATGGCGTTCCAAGATCGCCAGAATGTTGTTCTTCGCATCCTTATAAGCCACATGCGTCTGACCCGCAACGCCCGGATCGCCGATATAAGCGGTCAGCAGCGCGCTATCCTCGGGCGAAATGGCTGTGTACTGCTCGTAGACAAAGCTGCGGTATTTGGCCTCCTGCTCCAGATAGCCGCGCAGCGCGTCCGAAGGGTTGGCGCTTTGGCGCGAGAGCGCGTCGTCCAGCTCCTTGTAGCGCTTGACCTGATTGGGCAGCACCGTCAATCGGTAATCGGTCGTGCCGAACATGCCGTCGCTGACCAGCCGCGATTCGAGCAAATTATCTTCACGCAACAGCGTGCCGTCGGCTGACAACAGCTCGTAGGGCGCATAGATATAGCCCCGGCAGGCCGCGGCATTCTTGATGGTCAACGTCACAGGTTCCTCGGCCGCGAGCGTGCTGTCGAGAATGCGGGCCAGCTCGGCCAGCTGCGTCTGCGGATAAAAATTATTCTTATGCAGTTGATAGAACAGACTGGTGTAGCCGTTCATGACCTTTTTGTCGATCGGCTCCCAGCCCAGGTCGGTGAAAACCTCACCGATATAACCCCGCAGATAGATAGAGTCGGGCTTTTCCATCGTCAGCTTCAACGCCGTTTCAAAACTGAACTCCGGCTCGGCTATCGCGGCAAAGTCGCCCTCGGGCAGTACCGAAACGGTATTTGTTTCATAGCGCATGCGGTGAATGTCCCGCAGGATATTGCGCTGGTTCTTTTGCAGCAGATAGGCTGTTTTAGCCGGAATATCCCCCGGCGCCGCCAGTAATATTCCAGCCCCCAGCAGGCAGGCAGCCAGCAACACCGCCCCCGCCGAAAGCATGGCGCCGCCGATATCGCGCGTGTTGGGCTCGGCGGCGAGACAGCGACACAGCAGCAGCGCCGTGCCAACAAACAGCAACGCTGACCAGAGGCCGGTGTGATGCACCGCCTCAAACAGGCCTACGGCAGTCAACGGCACCAGCAGAACCAAACCGACCCAGCCGAGCGCTTTGCGCACCACAAAGACGCAGGCCAGCGCCAGCAGCACAGCGAACGGCGTTAAAAACAGCGTACCGCAGGCGAGATAGAGTGCCGGGGCCACATCGATCGTATACTGCGCGTTGATGCGCAAAAATTCAATATCCGCCGCTGTCGAGAGGCTGTTGAGCGTCAGCGAAAGACCGGCGCGGGCATATTTTGCCGCGATAATCCACAGGATGATGATACAGGTGATCAGCATCGCGACGCCAAGCAGACGGCTTTGAGGTGTGCGGCAGAACACAAAGGCACAGGTGATAATTAACACCCCCAGCACTGCCGGCACCACGCCGAGAACAGGCAGCCGAAACAAGCTGCAAGCCAAGCCGCCCAGCCCAAAATAGAGCAGCAGCGCCAGCACAATGTCGCTGAGTGTTTCGGTCAAATCAAGGCCCGAAACGGCCTTTTCAGGAGCAAATGTCAATTGTAAAACGGGGCTGCGATGCAGTTTCAAATAGGTCACCTCAGTGGTTTTGTACTAGGGAATGTTTTAAAAACCCCGGGCTTTGCGTTATGCTGCCGGTAAAGCAAATCACGCCTACAAAAGTATCGTTTGGGCTGGCCTTAGAACAGCATATTCCATCTGCTTTTGAAGATACCGGCTGAAAAAGTTATTTCAATTATGCCAACAGTGGTGTAGCCAGTATGTTGCACGGCATGCGTAATATAAGCCATAGTGCGATCGGGCGTGGAACAAAGGCCCTCTCAAAGCACCAAATTGGCCATATCCTTCGTATAAGAATCGGGCGAGAAAAAGACGATGGCGTCATCGTCGGACGACGCAGCCTTTCTTTGCGGCGCATCGGCGCAGCACAGCACCGTCATTCGCGCGTTGGTGTCAAAATAAAACGACGGCACCTCGGTGCACAGCCATATCATCTGAGAAAACCGGAGATTTTCAAACAGATTCTCCCCCTGTCCCTCGGATAGCGCCCCCTGCTCATGCGCGATAAGCATCTCGGGCAGCGCTTCGGTCAGATCATCGGCGTCTTGCACCGAGACATGCGCCAGCTCGCCGTTTTG
>DALYYK010000354.1:0-3429 GCA_031983305.1 Candidatus Fimivivens sp.
AAACAAGGGAGGTGCGGCCGGTGGTGGTGTTAGGCATAGACCCCGGATATGCCATTGTCGGCTGCGGCACGGTTTCGTACGAGCGGGGGCGCTTTACGCTGATGGAGGCGGGCGCAATCACCACGCCGCCGAAAATACCGTTTGAGGCGCGGCTTGAGATCATCTATCGCGATATCTGCGCGCTGCTCGAGCGGGTTCGCCCCGACGCGATGGCGATCGAAGAGCTGTTTTTCTCACAGAATAAGACGACTGGCATCTATGTGGCACACGCCAGAGGGGTCATTCTGCTCGCGGCGGCGCAATATGGCGTCGAACCGTTTGAATATAACCCTATGCAGGTCAAGCAAGCGGTGGTCGGCTATGGCAATGCCGAAAAACGGCAGGTCATGGATATGACCCGCAGGCTGCTAGGCCTTGAGGATTGCCCGAAGCCCGACGACGTCGCCGACGCGCTGGCCGTCGCCATCTGCCACGCGCACAGCGCGTCGGTGTCGACGCTGCGCCGCGCGGTGCTAAACGACAATAACAGGAGGAGCCGATGATCTATTCACTCAGAGGGAAGCTCTTGCTCGCTGAGCCGGGCAGCGTGGTGGTGGAATGCGCGGGCGTGGGCTACCGCTGCGCCGTGTCGCTTAACACGCTCTCTTGCCTGCCGCCAACGGGCAGCGAGGTGTTTTTGCTCACCCATATGGTGGTGCGTGAAGATTCGGTCGACCTTTTCGGTTTTGCCGACGCACAGGAGCTGGCGAGCTTTCGCCTCGTAACCTCGGTCAACGGGGTGGGAGCCAGACTGGGGCTTGCGCTGCTTTCAGATTTCACCTCCGCCCAGTTGGCGCTGGCTGTTGCCTCGGGCGACGCCAAGGTGCTGACCCGCGCGGCGGGCGTGGGCAACAAGCTCGCGCAGCGCATTGTGCTGGAATTAAAGGACAAGCTCGGCGGTTTTGGCTCGGCCGATACCAAGGCGCTTGAGGCGGTTACGGCGTCGGCGGCCAGAGGCGGCAACCTCAGCGAGGCGATCGCCGCGCTGGCGGCGCTGGGCTACAGCCAGTCGGAGGCTGCCGGGTCACTGTCCGACTGCACCGACGATATGCCGGTCGAGACGCTGGTCAAGCGCGGCTTAAAAAAGCTGGCGCGCTTCTAGGGCGTTTCTAAATGCGTGGAAATGCGCTGATTATGTGTTTGCATAAGAAACAGCGAATGTCTTTTGGCACTTAATACGGTGATGGATGCTGCCAGTGGCGCTATCCGAAGGGCGGGCCTTTTTTAAGGGGCGCCCTGCTGCCACCCCGTGCCCCACAACCCTAAAAAGGAGGTCTTTTCTTGCTTAGAAGTGATGAAACTGACTTTGAAAACCGCATTGTTGCGCCGGAATATACACGGCTTGATTCTGAAACTGAGCTGTCGTTGCGCCCGCGCAGCCTTGATGAATATATCGGCCAGACCAAGGTCAAGGAAAACCTTAAAATATTCCTAGAGGCGGCCCGCCGCAGGGCAGAACCGCTGGATCACGCGTTGTTTTACGGCCCGCCGGGTCTGGGGAAAACAACGCTCGCACAGATTATCGCCAACGAAATGCAGGTGCAGATCCGCGTCACCTCCGGCCCGGCGCTCGAGCGTCAGGGCGATCTTGTCGCGCTTTTGACCAACCTTGGCGAAGGCGACATTCTGTTCATCGACGAAATTCACCGCCTCAACCGCTCGGTCGAGGAGGTTTTGTACCCCGCGATGGAGGATTTTGAGCTGGATATCATGATCGGTAAGGGACCGTCAGCCCGCTCAATCCGGCTGGATCTGCCGCATTTTACGCTCATTGGGGCGACGACCCGCGCGGGGCAGCTTTCGGCCCCGCTGCGCGACCGCTTCGGCGTGCAGATGCGCCTCGAGCTTTATAACGCGGAGGAGCTGACCGATATCATCACGCGCAGCGCTGAGATTCTGTCGATTCCGTGTGAGGGAAAGGGCGCTGTCGAGCTCGCGCGCCGGGCGCGGGGTACGCCGCGTATCGCCAATCGGCTGTTAAAGCGGGTGCGCGACTTTGCGCAGGTCATGGGTGACGGTGTCATCACGAGCGATATCGCCGACTTGGCGTTGTCCCGACTTGAGATCGACCGGCTGGGGCTCGACGCGATCGATCGACGCATGCTTACCGTCATTATCGAAAACTACAACGGCGGGCCGGTTGGACTTGACACGCTGGCCGCCGCCACCGGCGAAGAAGCCATTACGATTGAGGATGTATACGAGCCGTATCTGATGCAGCTGGGCTTTTTGGCACGTACACCACGCGGACGCTGCACAACGGCAAAGGCCGCACAGCATCTTGGCATCATTTCTCCGCAAATTGAGCCGGAGCAGACTAGCTTACTTTGAGATGCGGCAACATATCAATAGCTTGCGGGGCAAAATAAACCGTCTCGCAGGGGAGGAATTGCTTTGGGAAGAATATTTGGAACCGACGGCGCGCGCGGCGTGGCCGGAATGGAGCTGACGGCCGAGCTGGCGATGAATATCGGCCGGGCCGCCGCGATGGTGCTCGTGGCTCAGACCCATAAAAAGCCGCTCGTGGTTATCGGGCGCGACACCCGTGCCTCGGGCGACATGCTCGAAGCCGCTGTGACGGCGGGGCTTTGCTCGGTCGGCGCCGATGTGCTGCTGCTCGGCGTGGTGCCGACGCCTGCGGTCGCCTATCTTGTGCAGCACTATAAGGCCGACGCGGGCGTGATGCTCTCCGCCAGCCACAATCCGTATGAATTCAACGGTATCAAGCTGTTTGGCGCGAGCGGCTATAAGCTGACCGACGACGAAGAAGCGCAGATTGAGGCCATTATTCTCGACGGCGCCGCGCCCTACGATTTTAAAACCCACGCGGAACTGGGCCGCGTCAAAAATGCCGGGGACGCTGTGCGGCATTATATCAATTCGCTCGCCGCTCTTTATAACGGTGGATTTTCAGGCCGACTGCTTATTGATTGCGCTAACGGCAGCGCCGCTGCGACCGCCTCAAGGCTGTTTGAGGCGATGGGCATTTCAGCCGATTTTCTGGCCGACGCCCCCGACGGCGTCAACATCAACGACGGCTGCGGCTCGACCCACATTGAGCGGCTGGCCCCGCTTGTGACGCGGGGTGGCTATGCGGCGGGGCTCGCCTTGGACGGCGACGCCGACCGCTTGCTCGCCGTGGATGAAAAGGGCAACCTGCTCGACGGCGACGTGCTGCTGGCCATTCTTGGCGATTATCTCGCGGCGCAAGGCAAGCTTAACGAAAATACGGTTGTGGTCACCTCGATGACCAATTTTGGCTTTTTTGAGCTGATGAAGGCCCGGGGCGTCAAATCCGAGATCACCAAAGTGGGCGACCGTTATGTGCTCGAGGTCATGCGGGAGAAAAGCCTCTCGCTGGGCGGCGAGCAGTCGGGCCATATGATTTTT
>DALYYK010000355.1:0-3428 GCA_031983305.1 Candidatus Fimivivens sp.
TGCGTAAGCAGATAGGCCGATGTGACAATGGGGTCCACGCAGCGATAGGGGTGCGCGCCGTGTCCGCCTACGCCTTTAACTGTGATGAACACCGAATCGGTGGCCGCATTGGCCGCGCCCTTAATGACACCAATGCTGCCGGCTGGGAACTCGGGCGAGACGTGCACGCCGACAATGCTATCACATTTCGGCTCTTGCCCCATAAAGCCTGTCTCAATCATCTTCAGAGCACCACCGGGCATGATCTCCTCTGCGGGCTGAAAAATCAGCCGGACATTGCCGCAAAGCGTGTCTTTGAGATCGTTAAGCACTCTGGCGGCCAACAGCAGCGCGCTCGTGTGGATGTCATGTCCGCACGCGTGCGCAAAGCCTTGGTTTTGTGAGGCGAAGGGCAGGCCGGTATCCTCGGTAAGCGGTAAAGCGTCAATATCTGCCCTAAAGCCTACTGTTTTACCGGGCTTAGCGCCGCGAATAACCGCAACCGCGCCGGTAGACATGCCGGGCAGTCGCTCTCCTTCAATGCCGTAGCGCGCCAGCTCACTGAGAATTAACTCGGTTGTGGCATACTCTTCACAGCTCAGCTCGGGTTTGGCGTGAATTTTTCTACGAACGTCAACGGTTTCTGCCAAATACTGCTGAACCAGCTTATTAACTGATGTCATTACGCGCCCTCATTCCAATCTCTTTATAATTTATTAAAATTATACTCACAATCTCCTCACATGTAAAATGGGTTTTTGGGAATTTCTACTATGACCTTTTACCCATAGCAAAAATACCCGACGTCTGCAATTTTGCAGATGCCGGGCATTCGTCCATTTTATTAAACTTTCATACACCGCTAACCGTGTGCTTCGTTTAGCGGCAAATGCTCTCCTGCTGACAGGTCGCCTTAACCATCTGCACAAAATGACGCACCAGCTCCGGCGGATCGATGGTGTTATATTCCGCTGTAAGCAGCCATTGCATACATGGGTCATCTGAATAAAAAAATACCAGCTTATCCAGAAAAGCACTATGTGACAGATAAAACATTGGGATGATCGCGATGCCTAGATTATTGGCCGCCAACGCGATCATCGAGTCGATATTCTGCGTTTCAACAATATCAGAAGGCTCAATGCCGTAGCGGATAAACACATCACGCATATCGTTGGTGATACGCTGCCCGGCCTTGCCCAAAATCATACGTTGATTAGAAAGCATACGCAGGTCAAGGTATTTGGGATTCGTAAGAGAGTTGTTGTCCGCCTCACTGATCAGCCCAGCCAAAAAATGCTCCTTGGAAATCACGAGCAAGCGATGCTGGCTGATGAGCGTCTCAAACCAAGGCGCAAATGGTTGGGCCCTGTCCACCTCAGTGTGTACCACCACCGCCACATCCAGCTGCTTCTGCGCCAGCATACGGTGGATATTCTCATCAATTTCTTCATGTAGGTGCAACTCCATGTCTGGGTAGAGCGCACGAAACGGCCCGAAAACATGCGAAACGATAAAGCTGCCGGTCCATGGGCCGACGCCGATATGCAATTGCCGCATCTCACCGTTATCCGCCCGCACAATGCGCCGCATATGATGCTCGTGCAGCTGAGAAGCGTCGTTAATGTACTGCAAAAAACGTTCTCCCGCCACAGTAAGCGTCAGCGACGCCCGGCCACGATCCAGAAGGCAGGTACCAAGCTCCGCCTCAAGCTGGGTCAGAAATTTGCTGAGCGTGGACTGAGAAATATACAGCTTTTGCGCCGCTTTAGAAATATTGCGCTCCTGCGCGATGGCGCGGAAATATTGAAAAGCCCGAAAATCGAACAGCATATTCATTCCCCCCTTGCACTTTCATACTGTCGCCCCGTAATGGTCGCTATTGGCCTATGGCCTCGATGTTCTTTCGCTATTTTGCACATAACCGTGCTTTGTCTTTATAAAGGAAAAATATTCTTAAAAATTCCGGAAAGCCTTGCAAATTATAATCAAACAATTTGTTACTGTCAATAGCTGGACCTGTTAACCGTTCTTTGTCATATATAATCGGATGCTCAATTTCATTTTACTTAAAATGCTAAACCAGAGACGAAAACTGAAAAACACCCCTTTTGAACCTTAATGCAGAATAAAGCCTATGTCCGCCTTTATTTCACGATAGATTACTACCTCCTGTATTTCGGGGCAAATACTATTGGTATTGACATTTGTACTTGGTACGTTCTAAGCTATTTATATCTTTCATGTAAAAACCTCCTCTATTTTTTAAGTTAGGTTGGCAGACCTTAACTCTATTTTATCGGGGAGTTTTTTCTTGTCCAGATCCTTAAGGTCTTTTTCCACCGGCAGAGCCGGTGGTTCTTTAAGAAACGACCGCCAACTCTTTGTCGGCGGTCGTTTGCTTATATAATATGGAGGGCTTCTATTTGAGCAACTCGTCGCAGGACATGCCAAGCGCGTCACAAATGCCGCGAAGTTACGTTGCATAGATGGCTGTATTCCGCGCTCAATCTTCACGAGGGTTTATCGCGCCATCTCGACATTAGAAAGTTGAAGCTGCCATATTAACTCGGTTTGGCCATCTTCTTAAGCCGTATAGCCCTGATGTTCGCCTATATGAATCTTATCCTGCTTCGGTGGTCCACCATTGCATCCTTTATATTTGAACTAATTTCAGCCCATACATCTTGATTGTAGAAACACCAAATAATACAATGAGATTAGTTTAAGTTAATTCGCGTGATGTGATATCTTTTTTTATTAGCGACAAAATAGTATGATAGATTTAATATCGGCTGGTTGACCACAGCCCAACGAGAATTTAGCGAGGTGGCGCTATGAACAGCATTTATGACGATCCGCAATTTTTTCACCGGTATGCGCAGATGCCGCGCAGCCAGCAGGGCCTTTCTGCGGCGGGCGAGTGGAGCCGGTTCAGGCTTCTGTTCCCCGATTTGAGCGGCAAGAGCGTGCTCGATCTCGGGTGCGGCTACGGCTGGCATTGCAAATATGCCGTCGAATGCGGCGCGGCGCACGTCTTAGGGCTCGACCTAAGCGAAAAAATGATTACCGAGGCCCGCGAAAAGAATGCCGACCCACGCATTATCTACCGGGTCTGCGGCGTCGAGGACTATGACTACCCTGTCGATACTTACGACTGTGTGATCTCCAACCTCGCGTTGCATTACGTTGTGGATCTTGACGCGGTTTTTCAAAGGGTATATGACACGCTCAAAGGCGACGGCATTTTTCTGTTGAATATTGAGCACCCTGTTTTTACGGCGGGCGTTGATCAGGATTGGATTTATGATGCTGACGGCAGACCGCAATACTGGCCGGTCGATGATTACTTCTACCCCGGCGCGCGGGCAACGCATTTTCTCGGCCACGAGGTCACTAAGCAGCACCACACCTTGACGCAGCTTCTGATGGGGCTGATCGGGGCGGGT
>DALYYK010000356.1:0-3425 GCA_031983305.1 Candidatus Fimivivens sp.
GGGCCCCTGAAAACCGCGATCAAAAGGAACAGAGCGATCGTCAGGACCGGCAATGGAGCAACCTGTCTGACCGCACGCAAACCAGCCTTGAAACGGTCATGGCAGGGCAGGCGACCGGCGGCGAGGCGGTCTATGAACAGATTAAGGTTGCCAACCGCGGGGGCGTTGATTACCGCAGCTTTCTGCGGCGGTTTGCGGTGCCGCGCGAGGTCATTGGTGTCGACAGCGACGCCTTTGACTATGGCTTTTACAGCTACGGGCTGCGACTTTATGGCAATATGCCGCTCATCGAGCCGCCTGAGACCCGCGAGGAAAAGCGCATTCAGGATTTTGTCATCGCCGTCGACACCTCTCTTTCGACCTCGGGCGAGCTGGTTCGGGCATTTTTGGCCTCGACCTATTCGATTTTGCGCAGCACCGAGACCTTTTCTTCCAAGGTCAACATCCGCATTATCCAGTGCGACGATCAGGTGCGCAGCGATACCGTCATCCAAGACCTGCGCGCGCTTGAAACATATATGGAGAATTTTAAGCTCTCAGGTGGCAGCGCGACCGACTTTCGCCCCGTTTTTGAGTACGTCGAGCAGCTGCGCGCGACCGGGGCGCTGCCCGGATTGCGGGGACTGATCTATTTTACCGACGGCATGGGCATCTACCCGAAAAAGCGCCCGCCCTATGAGACGGCGTTCATCATGCTTGAGCCACCGCCGATCTCTGTGGCGGTGCCGCCGTGGGCTATACGCCTATCGCTGACCGAATCGGAGCTGGCGCAGGCCGCCCGGCCCGCACCGCTTGAGGATGAGGGCCCCGACTGGTCGGAGCTGCCGTATTTGTAATCCAGCAGCCCGAAAATTGGTGCGGGACGGGACGACTAAGGCGAACAACGGCGGGTGAGGCGCGAAACAGACCGTAAGAACAATCCTATTTTCAGGCTGTTGGACGCTATAGACTATTTGTAAGCAATAAGCGGAGGAATACCATGAACATCAAAGAAGCGAAGCAGGAGATTGCCAACACGCTGCGGGCCTATCTGGCCAAGGACGGGCAGGGCAACTACCTCATCCCCGTCAACCGCCAGCGGCCCGTGCTGCTCATGGGCCCTCCGGGCATCGGCAAGACCCAGATCATGGCGCAGATCGCCGCCGAAACCGGCGTGGGGCTGGTTTCCTACACCATCACCCATCATACGCGCCAGAGCGCGATCGGCCTGCCCTTTATCGAAAAGCGCAGCTACGGCGGAAAGGAATACGCCGTCACCGAATATACGATGAGCGAGATTCTCGCCTCAGTCTACACGCTGATGGAGAATACCGAGATCCGCGAGGGCATTTTGTTTCTCGACGAGATCAACTGCGTCTCTGAGACGCTCGCCCCGATGATGCTTCAGTTTTTGCAGAACAAGACCTTTTGTAACCAGCGCCTGCCCGAGGGCTGGCTGATTGTCGCCGCGGGCAACCCGCCCGAATATAACAAATCGGTGCGTGACTTTGACGTCGTGACGCTCGACCGCGTCAAGCGCATCGACATCCGCGAGGATTTTGCCGTCTGGAAGGAGTACGCCTACCGCAAAAGCCTGCACGGCGCGATTATTTCCTATCTTGATATCAAAAAAGAGCATTTCTACCGCATTGAAACGGGCGTCGACGGCATGGAATTCGCCACGGCGCGCGGCTGGGAGGATCTCAGCGAGCTGTTGCAGGTCTACGAACAGCTCGGTCTGGAGCTGGGCCGCGAGGTCGTCGGGCAATATATTCAACTGCCGCGCATCGCCCGCGACTTTACCTCCTATCTGGCGCTTTATTATAAATATCAGAAAACGTATCACGTCAACGAGATTATCGAGGGCCAATGGCACGCCGTCACCGCGTCGGAGCTGCGGGCCGCGCCCTTTGACGAAAAACTCGCGGTCATGGGGCTGTTGCTCGCCCGGCTGTCGGAATCGGCCGGACAAACCCGCGCGCAGGACGCGTTGACTGAGGCGCTTTATGACGATCTGCTCGATTTTAAAGCGCGGCTTGCAGCCGGCGAGGCCGCCGCTAAGATTCTGGAGACCTTGGCTCAACGTCACCTTACGGAGTTGTCCCGCGCAGCCGAGGCGGGGCAGCTTGACAAAGAGGTCCGTAGCCTGACCCAGCGGGAGGTCGAATGCCTCAACCGCTACCGCGAGCGGCTGGCAGAAGAAGGCATCGGCGACACCGACGCGCTCGACGCGGTGCGGGGCTGGTTTGAGGCGCAGGTGCAGGCTCGCGCCACCGCTGCGGAAACGGCGGGCAGGCATTTTGACAACGCCTTTCGCTACCTTGAGCAGGCCTTTGGCGAAAGTCAGGAGCTTGTGCTGTTCGTCACCGAAATCACCGCTGGCTTTGACACCTCATGGTTTGTCGAGCATTTTGGCTGCGACGCCTATTTCCGCCACAACAAGGCGCTGATGTTCGATAACACCCGCCGCCAGATTCAACAGGATATTTTCGCCGCAAGGGGCGAATAGCGTCTGTTTATCACATTTTTAGTAGTTGTAAATTTGTAATCAACGAAGCGAAAGGTGGAAAAAGACCATGAAAAACGCGGTTAAACAAAAAATTCTCGCGGGACAGCAGGTTTTGGGGATGTTCCATGAGCTTGGTAGCGCGACGGCGGTTGAGATGCTGGGCTATGGTGGGCTGGACCTTGTCGTCCTCGACGCCGAGCACGGCCCGTTTGAGGCCGAACGCATACAGGAGCTGATTCGGGCGGCCAACGGCGCACAGCTTGTCCCGATGGTGCGCGCCAAGGACAGCGAACGCAATTCAATACTTAAAATGCTGGATGTCGGCGCGATGGGCCTGATTATTCCAAACGTCCAGAGCGTGGCTGAGGTTTGGCGCATTGTCGAATACGGCAAATATTTTCCGCTCGGCAACCGCGGCATTGCGCCCACCAGCGGCAGCAAATTCTGGTCGGCGGATTATGCCGCGCAGGGCCTCGAGCATTATTTTGCGGTCAGCAACAGCGAAACGCTGCTGATTCCCCAGTGCGAAACGCGCGAATGCCTTGAAAGCATTGAAGAAATTGTCGCCATCGAGGGCGTCGACGGCATTTTTGTCGGCCCGTACGATCTGTCCGCCGCGCTGGGCAAACCCGGACAGTTTAACGACCCGGCGGTGTCGGGGGCGATTGAGCGGATTGTCGCGGCCTGCAAAGCATCCGGCAAGCTGTCGTTTATCTATGCGGGCGGGTTGGAAGACGTCGCGAAGCGATACGCGCAGGGCTATGACGCCGTCTGCTTTGGCATGGACGCGCTGATCCTACGGGACGCGGTCAAAAGCATTGTGTCGTCGGTCAAAGAACTATAAAAAACAGTGGCGCGCGGTTGTACCGCGCGCCACTGTTTTTTAGGCGCAAAGCGTTAATTATTACGGGCGTGGCTGGAAAGACTATCTATTACC
>DALYYK010000357.1:0-3415 GCA_031983305.1 Candidatus Fimivivens sp.
GTCATCGCGTGTATCCTGAGCATGATTTTGCTTCCGGTCTTCTTCCCGTTCTTCCCCAACGCGTAATAAATTGATAGCTACATAGGAGGAATACACACCATGAATAAAGAACAAAGCGTTCGCAGCATGACCGACATCATGAGCAAGTTTGTTGCCTTCGTGGGCAAAAAGCTGCCGGACGATGTTGAGACAAAGCTTGCCGAGCTGCGCGGCAAGGAGACCAGCGAGCTGGCCACTACGATTTATGATACCATGTTCCTGAATCAGAAATTGGCGATGGATCTGAACCGCCCCTGCTGTCAGGATACCGGTGTGTTGCAGTTCTGGGTCAAATGCGGCGCAAAATTTCCGCTCATCGGCGAGCTTGAGAAGATTCTGACCGACGCCGTGGTCGAGGCGACGGTGTTCGCACCGCTGCGCCACAACAGCGTCGAGACCTTTGACGAATATAACACCGGTAAAAACGTCGGCAAGGGCACCCCCACCGTCTTTTGGGAGATCGTACCCGACAGCGACATGGCCGAGATCGACGTCTATATGGCGGGCGGCGGCTGCACCCTGCCCGGAAAGGCGATGGTGCTGATGCCGGGCGCGGGCTATGAAGGCGTCACCCAGTTTGTGCTCGACGTCATGACCAGCTACGGACTCAACGCCTGTCCGCCGCTACTGGTCGGCGTGGGCGTCGCGACCTCGGTCGAGACGGCGGCGCTGCTTTCCAAGAAGGCGCTGATGCGCCCCGTTGGCTCCAAGAACCCCAACGAGCGGGCGGCCAAGCTCGAGCAGTTGCTCGAGGACGGTATCAACAAAATCGGCCTTGGCCCGCAGGGCATGTCCGGCAACTATTCGGTCATGGGGGTCAACATCGAGAATACGGCGCGGCACCCCTCGACCATCGGCGTCGCCGTCAACGTGGGCTGCTGGTCCCACCGTAGAGGGCACATCAGCTTTGACAGTGCGCTCAATTACACCATCACCACCCATAAGGAGGCTGTTCTGTAATGGCAAAGAAGATTTTGACAACGCCGATCAAGTCCGAGGATCTTGAGGGAATCAAGGTTGGCGACATCATCTACCTCAACGGCCATATCGTTACCTGCCGCGACGTGGCGCACCGCCGCCTGATCGAGCAGAAGCGTGAGCTGCCGGTGAATCTCGAGGGCGGCGCGATCTTCCACGCAGGCCCGATTGTACGGCCCATCGGGGACGACAAATTCGAAATGGTCTCGGTCGGCCCTACCACCTCGATGCGCATGGAGAAGTTTGAGAAGGAATTTGTCGCGCAGACCGGCGTTAAGCTGATTGTCGGCAAGGGCGGCATGGGCCCCAACACCGAGGCGGCCTGCAAGGAGCATAAAGCGCTGCACGTTGTGTTCCCGGCCGGGTGCGCCGTGCTGGCCGCCACGCAGGTTGAGGAGATCGAGCGCGCCGAGTGGCGCGATCTGGGCATGCCCGAGACGCTGTGGGTCTGCCGCGTCAAGGAATTCGGCCCGCTGATCGTCTCAATCGACGCCGAGGGCAACAACCTGTTTGAGGCGAACAAGATCATCTTCAATCAGCGCAAGGATGCGGTGTATGATGAGATCGCCTCTCAGGTGAGCTTTATCAAATAACCAAGCTATAAAAATGTGCCGCTTATTTTAAATAAGCGGCACATTTTATCGAGTTTAATCACCGTTTTCTGCTTTAGATCGTGATTCTGCCGTCCCAACGGCTTACAAACCAGTCATAACACGCTCTTTAGCGGTCTTGGCGGGTCATGCGATGGAAGGGCTCCAATACAATAGGCTCTGCATTTTTGCGGCATGCCACCCAAACCTAAAACCCCGTTTTGAGAGGGGCGACACGCTCTCCTAAAACGGGGGTTTGCTATGATGCTTTACCGATAATAAGGGCGAGGAGTCCGTGTATATGCACTGACTCCTCGCAAGTTCATGCAGCGTATTAGTCCAGCTCAGACCTTCCCTGCGGAATCGCGGGAACCAAATCCATCTCGCCGCTGGTTTTGGCGACGATGACGGCAGTCGCAGCATCGCCGAGGATATTGGGGATCACACGCGCCATGTTGAGGATGCGGTCGATACCGGCAAGCAGTCCGACGGCTTCCAGCGGAAGATTGACAGAAGTCAGTACGATGGTCAGCATGACTAAACCCGAACCCGGAACGCCCGCCGTACCAATCGACGCCAATGTAGCCGACAGCATGATTAAAACAAGCTGCATCGTCGTCAACTCAATGCCATAAATCTGCGCTGTAAAGACAACGGCAATAGCCTCATAAATGGCGGTTCCGTTCATGTTCATAACAGAGCCGAAGGGTATGACGAAGTTGGCCACCTTCTCACTGACGCCCAAACGCTTGGTACCGGCCAATGTCAGCGGAATTGTCGCCACACTGCTACAGGTGGCAAAAATGAACAGCGCGGCCTCCTTCATCTCCTTGAAAAACTTGATCGGGCTACAGCCGCCAACCATGCCGACCATAACGACACCCTGCACCAGGATCGTAAACAGCGCGCATGCCAAGTACATGGCGATGATCGTCTTGCCGTAGGGCAACAAAATGCCGATACCATTTTTGCCGACCACATTCGCCATGAGCCCCATGACGCCGATAGGGGTGAATTCCAACACAATATTTGTGATCTCCTTCACCACGTCGCCGCAGCCGCGGAAGAAATCGAGAACCGACTTGCCCTTATTCCCCAGCTTTGTAAGCGCAAAGCCGAATATGAGCGCAAAGAAGATAATTTGCAGCAGATTTGCTTCACTAAGAGAAGCGAAAGGATTGCTTGGAATGATGTTAATCAGCGTGTTCAATGCGGACGGGATGACGATATCACTGGATTTGGCTGCCGTCTCCACATTGAGCGTTACGCCGGTGCCGACATTGAACAGGTAGGCGAAAGACAGGCCGATAGCAACGGCAACAGCAGTTGATACGATAAAAATAACGACTGTTTTTATGCCGATTTTGCCGAGGGTTTTATAGTCCCCCACATCAGCCGCCGCACAGATGAGCAGGCACAGCACAAGCGGCGCGACCACCATATTCAGCAGGCGGACCAGAATTGTTCCGAGAAAGTTAATTGCAGAAGCCTGCGGCCCAAAAATCAGACCGATGGCAATACCAATGGCAAAACCGATCATCACCCGAATGAACAAACTGAGTTTTTTCCAAGCTTTGAGCATCCCCATAATACTTTCTCCTCTCAGCGTCTATATTTCGCTATTTCTTCTGTTTGGAACACCCGGCCTTTGGTGTCGATACCGACGATCAAGCGGAGCTTTTCAACCCCTAACCGCTTAATAGATTCTGTTCCTAAGTCCTCATAGGCAACCACGTCGCAGGTTTTCACCTGATTCGAGATCATGGCCGACGCGCCGCCGATACTGAGCAGGTACACGCCGCCATATT
>DALYYK010000358.1:0-3414 GCA_031983305.1 Candidatus Fimivivens sp.
TTCCTCAACGGTGCCGATACCGGCGATGCCGAAGTTTTCGACGAGAACCTTCGCCACATTCGGCGACAGGAACGCGGGCAGCGTCGGGCCGAGGTGGATGTTCTTCACGCCGAGGTACAAGAGCGCCAGCAGCACGATAACGGCCTTCTGCTCATACCACGCGATGTTATAGATGATCGGCAGGTCGTTAATATCATCGAGGCCGAACACCTCCTTGAGCTTGAGCGCGATAACAGCCAGCGAATAAGAGTCGTTGCACTGTCCGGCGTCGAGCACGCGGGGGATGCCGCCGATATCGCCGAGGTCCAGCTTGTTGTATTTATACTTGGCGCAGCCCGCTGTCAGAATCACGGTATCCTTCGGCAGCGCCTTGGCAAAATCGGTGTAATAGTTTCTAGACTTGGCGCGGCCGTCGCAGCCCGCCATAACCACAAACTTCTTGATTGCGCCCGACTTGACCGCGCCGACGACGGTGTCAGCCAGCGCCAGCACCTGATTGTGGGCAAAGCCGCCGACAATTTCGCCGGTCTCGATCTGGGTCGGAGCCGCGCAACGCTTGGCGTGCGCGATGATCCCAGAGAAATCCTTCTCCTCACCGATGCCGCCTGCAATGTGCTTGCAGCCGGGGAAGCCCGCCGCGCCGGTCGTATACAGACGGTCCTTGTAGCTGTCCTTGGGCGGGACGATACAGTTGGTGGTCATCAGAATCGGGCCGTTGAAGCTCTCGAACTCCTCTTTCTGTTTCCACCACGCGTTGCCGTAATTGCCGACAAAGTGCGGGTACTTCTTAAACGCCGGATAGTAGTGGGCGGGCAGCATCTCGGAGTGGGTGTAGACGTCGACGTCGGTGCCCTCGGTTGCTTTAAGCAGCATTTCCATGTCGCGCAGGTCGTGACCCGAAATCAAAATACCGGGGCGGGTACCGACGCCGATGTTGACCTTGGTGATCTCAGGGTTGCCGTAGGCGGTCGTGTTGGCCTTGTCGAGCAATGCCATACCGTTGACGCCGTATTTGCCGGTCTCAAGCGTCAGCGCGATCAAATCGTTGACACTCAGCGTGTCATCCAATGTTTTGGCGAGCGCGTTCTGCATAAAGGCGTCGACCTGCTCGTCGTCTTGAAGCAGCGCGTTTGCGTGCTTGCTGTAGGCTGAAAGACCCTTGAGGCCGTAGGTAATCAGCTCTCTGAGGCTGCGGACATCCTCATCCTTGGTCGAGAGCACGCCCACCTGCGCGGCCTTGGCCGCAAATTCGGCCTGTGCGCCGTGCCACTTGGCTGCCTCGGGCAGCTTCTCGGGCTGCGCGACCTGCGCGAGCAGCGCGGCCTTGGTGTCAAGCGTCTCGATAATACGGGCGACAATCGCGTCCTCGTCAAAGTTTGCGTTGGTGATGGTCGTAAACAGGTTGAGCGTGACCAGATGATTGACATCCTGCGACACGTCCTTGCCCTCGGCGCGCAGCTGCGTCGTCACGGAAGAGAGTGCCTTCGAGACATACACGAGCAGATCCTGCATGGCAGAGACCTCGGGCTTCTTTCCGCAGACGCCGACCTGTGTACAGCCGGTGCATCCGGCGGTTTCCTGACACTGATAGCAAAACATTTTGTTGTCCATTATATATCCTCCTCAATGGTGTGTTGTTCGGTTGATGTGTTCATCATAATCGATAAAACGCAAAAAATCCGTAACCTATGTTACGGATTTTAAAAAATTAAAAGAATTCGCGTATTCGCGGTGTGCAATTTAAAAATATTTAAGGTGTTTTAGAAAAATCCATCACGATTGAACTTATTATTCGGATGCTGCCTCCTTTAAACTCAACCGCATGCAAGCAGATGGCGTTATCAATCCGAGTATAAGTCAAACTGCTGTAAAAGCATTGCCTGACAGCGATGAGAGGTCATAGAACATTTTGCAGCGCATCAAAATCGGTGATAAAAATGTCTCGCTTCTGAATTTTAATCAAGCCAGCGTCCCGCATGTTCATCAGCTCCCGTGACAGGGAGGGGCGCGCGGTGTTTAAAAAGTCGGCCAACTCTTCCCGCGTCATCGAAAGCAGCACCTTGCCGTCGGGACGACAGTTTTTCAGCAGAATTTTGGCGATTTTCTGCCGCAGCGTCACGCAGGAGAGAATTTGAACCTTTTGATTCAAGAAATAGGCCTTTTGCGAGAGAATCGACAGCATATTAAAAATCAGCTTGGAATGATAGCCGCAACTGTTGCCGCAGGTTTGATAAAAAAATGCCTTCGGAATTTGCAAAACCTTGGCGGGGATGACGGCCTGCGCATAATTGTCGTACTGCGTCCGGTTCAAAAACAGAAACACCTCGCCGAACAGCTCGCCGCTTTGGTCAAAGGTGGCGATGATGCTGCGCTTTCCCGAGGCGGTGTCGTTGCAGACCGCCACCGATCCTTCCACCAGCACCAGCAGCTTTTCGGGCTCGTCCTTTTGGTGAAAAACAATCTCGTCCTTTTCGTAAGATGTCATTTCCGCTTGGCTGCACCGCAGGCAGTTTTCAATATCGCTTTCGGACATGTCCGCAAACAGCGGGCTGCCTTTTAATTTTGAAATCATTTGCCACCTTCTTGCCATCGCGGGCGTATTCGCGCCCTTTTTTATTTATACTAAGCGTAAGCGAATGGTATCATTGGCCATCGCCGATAGGCGAGCCATTAGAAAATCGATGGTATAATAGCTGTCTTAAGGCTATTATACCATTTTATCGGCGCGCTGGCAGCTATAAGCGCCGGTTAATTTTTAGTTGCCAACCGTTTTGATACAAGCAGGCGCAATAACAAATAAGAGCGATTATCATTATATAATCGAAATGTGTTAAATTATGTCTTTTTTAACCGGATTTTCTGTGTTATGATGAGGAAAAACCATTAACGGCACAGGTAGGCACCGCTTGTATTAAGGCGTCATTTAAATTATATCAATCTTGTTAGTCTATACTTTCTTAATATTGATCTGGATTCTGCAAAGCCACTTACCATGGGCGTAATCTGGCCTGCCCTTATGAGATTCCGCCATTATTGAAGCTGCGCCTGTGCATATCGAGCGACTTTTGGTGATATAAGGGTCATTTATATCACAGAGAGGGATATATCATGAATAAAACAGCGGTTATATTTCAATCAAAATATGGCGCCACCAAACGGTATGCGCAGTGGCTTGCAGAAGCATTATCGTGCGATATTTTTGACCGCAAAGCGGTCAAGGCAACCGACCTAGATCCGTATGATACGATTGTTTACGGGGGCGGCCTTTACGCAGGCGGTGTTCTTGGAATCGATCTGCTGACGAAAAATTTTGATAGGCTCCTGGACAAAAACCTGATATTGTTTACCTGCGGTTTAGCTGACCCCGCAGACTCAAGCAATACCGGTAATATTCGGCAAAGCCTTAATCGGGTT
>DALYYK010000359.1:0-2877 GCA_031983305.1 Candidatus Fimivivens sp.
GGAGCGCTTGTGAGCGCACCCGAACTGACCGGCAGCATCAGACTCGCGGGCATTGTCCGCGAGTCTATTGTTGACGGGCCGGGCATACGCCTGACCGTGTTTGTGCAAGGCTGCCCGCACCATTGCCCGGGATGTCACAATCCGGAGACGCACGACCCTTCGGGCGGCTATGACTGCGTGCTGCAAAAAATCCTCGACGCCTTCGACACCGATCCGCTGCTGCGTGGTATCACCCTCTCGGGCGGCGAGCCGTTTGAGCAGGCCGCCGGTCTGCTGCCTTTGGCGCAAGCTGTGCACCGGCGCGGCAGGGATGTGGTGGCCTTCTCAGGGTACACGTTTGAAGAGCTTTTGGAAAAGGGCAAGCGCGACCCGGCGATTATCGCGCTGCTCTCGCTTTGTTGTCTGCTGGTGGACGGCCGGTTTGTGTTGGCTGAGCGCGATCTGTCGCTGCGGTTTCGGGGCAGCCGCAACCAGCGGCTGATAGATCCCCGGCGCTCGCTGGAGGTCGGACAGCCGGTGCTTTCTGAGCTATAACGCGCAACACGGCGATTGATTGGCGGTGCAAAGCGCCTTGGTCGTGTTAGTCGGCTAATATTACCACCCTGTCAGAGCCCGCTATTTTTATCATAGCGGAGGCTGTTTTTCCATTAAAGTGTTGATGGCTTGACGGTGGGTTTTTCGTTCTTGTCTCCTTTGTTGTCAGCGTCATCAGTCCGCTCTACTCCGCGCCCTGACGGTACGAAACCATTTATTCAACCTTTTGGTAAGAGAATCGTATTAAAACGATACCGCGCGTGGCAAAATAGAATAAGAAAACCTTAAGCGCCGCTTTCCTTCGTGGAAAACGGCGCTTAACGCATTGGATTATTCAGCATCAGTTATTAATGTCATCTCACCATCTATATAAATTTGCGAGGGGTATCGGACAATGCTATCGGATTCTAAGCTATGACAAATAGTTTGTTGGCGTAAAAGAAGATTTCTAAACAGATAACCGTTCTTACGGACCCTATATTTCAACCGACAGCAACAGCCCGAATAGGATTAAACGGATCTTCGCTGTACACCGGAATCGCCCCCTTTCTCGCTTTCCTTGTTGCTTTCAACTTATTGCTCCTTTTGCATCTTTAATATAGCATGGATGGTCAAACAAGTCAACTGTTTTCAACAAAAAAAATTATTTTTGCATAAAATACCTAAAAAGCATTAGTCTTGACTTTCTTTTGCGTATGGCGTAAACTATACCTAGAAAATGAGAGGAGTCAAATAGATTATGAGCGAGCATTGCAACTGTGGTCACGACCATGAAGAAGATTGCGCTTGCGGCTGCGATTCGGGCGAAGGCATTATCACCCTCGTTGACGAAGACGGCGTTGAGCATGAATTTGAAGTAGCCGATATGCTGGAGGAAGATGGCGTTCAGTATCTCGCGCTCATTCCGGTGATTGAAGACCCCGACGATCTGCTGGCCGATTCAGGCGAGCTGGTGGTTCTCAAGGTCGTCGCTCAGGGCGTTGAGGAATTTCTTGAGGCCATTGAGGACGAAGCGGAGTTTAACCGAATTTCCGCGATGTTTATGGAGCGCCTCGGTGAAGATTACGATTTTGTCGACGGAGAATAATTGCGGCTTACGATCATAAGATAACATTACGATACCCTGCGGTGTGCGACAGCCTTTTCCATTTATAATCCGACAAGCATAAATTTGGGGTCCTAAGTGTCTCCAACAAACTAGTGCAGACCTCCCGCCGGCCCCTTTGAGGGTCGTGCGGAAGAAGGGAGCGCGAGGTTTGTGGGCGCTCACCCACCTGTCTTAGACGGGGTTTTATACGGGGAAGGCAACGGCATTGCGGGGTGCTTTTTGTTATGATGGCATAAGTTTGTACAACAGGATGCTTTAAGAGATAGGGCGGTGGGGGCATAGTGCCCTCGCTGCCCTGTTTTTTAACTTGAACCAACCGACCGTGCGCTGCTTTTGCCTAATGGGCCGTGCGTTTGGGCGCACCAAATCTTGCGCTGTTTTAGCGTCTCGCTCTGTACGTCAAAAGCGTCGGGCGTTGGCTATAATCGATCGCAAACAAAGATGATATCGACCCTGTGCCGGTTCAATGCAACAACCGCATGGAAAGCAGCTGTTTTAGACGGCATTTTATTAGGGCGGTTTTACCGCGCCAGAAAATTGCGCGCGTGTGATCAGCATCGATATCGGGCAGAAAGCTTCTTTTATCATTTTATTTTAGAAGGCATCTGAGGACCGCTGCTGTGCGCCTCATTTTAGGACATGCTAATAAACAGGTGGTCAAAATGATCTGAAAAGGCTGTTATAATTAATTTTCTTTTTTAAAAAAAGCTAGGCATAACCGGCACCTCTTCCGCTCAAAATAAGGTCGGAGGTGCAAAAGATGTCTGATCGTTCCGAAAATAAATTTACAGGTTTTTTAAGTGGCAAAGGCTTCTATGTGGTGCTGGCATTCTGTCTGGCGGGCGCGGGAACCGCGGCTTATCTCGCTATGGAAACCGGCACAGGAGACGCAACCGTTTCTCCCCCGACGCAACCCAGTACAATATCGCGTGCGTATTCGGCGGCGGATGAATGGAACTTCCCTCAGTTGGAGGAGGCGGCGGGAAAAAAGCAAGGCGGCGTAAAAGTAGAATCCTCGCAGCCGTCCTCCTCTGCCTCAAAGGGGCAATCCTCGTCGAGTCAGCAGGCAGAGCGCTCCACCGGCTCAGGGCAGTCCGGAGTGCCGGCGTCGTCAGCAAAATTATCCTTGACAATGCCGATCGAGGGTGAGGTATTCACACCCTATTCCAACGGCGCGCTGGTCAAGAGCGAGACGTTGGGCGATTGGCGCACCCATAACGGCGTCGATATCATGG
>DALYYK010000359.1:2887-3410 GCA_031983305.1 Candidatus Fimivivens sp.
CCGCGGTAAAAGCGGCGGCCAAGGGCAAGGTGACGGCGGTGCGTTCCGATGCGCTTTGGGGATACGTGGTCGAAATTACCCACTCAAATGGTGTGGTCACCAGCTATTGCGGTCTGGCCAAGCAGCCCTCGGCTAAAGAAGGCGATTCGGTCAAGCTCGGCCAGGTGATCGGGCTTATCGGGTATATTCCGGCTGAAAGCCTGATGCCGTCGCATCTGCACTTTGAGTGCCGGGAAAATGGCAAGCTGATTGACCCCATGTCTCTGATGAGCAAGAAATAAACAAAGCCTGAAGAAAGGGCCGCATGCGCGGCCCTTTTGTCATGCGCGCTTATCGGTGTATGCGTCAGATATAAGCCCTGCGTAAAATCTTTTTGTATAAGGCCGCATGGGACATAAACCGCAGAAATATAGATACAGGGTTAATATTTATGCGGCAGCGGCTCATATACTTTTTGAGAGAATAAAAAAAGGAGGCTGAGGCGTTGTGCAACGACCAATTGCTAATGACTTTGATCATACAT
>DALYYK010000360.1:0-3391 GCA_031983305.1 Candidatus Fimivivens sp.
TTTTTCGGCTTCGGCCTTTGCAGCAAAGGCGGCTTGAAGAACAGTTGAGGGCGGCGCAGGACGCAGCAAAGGCCGAAGCCGAAAAAGCCATTGCCGAGGAACAAAAGAAGATTGCCGACTTACAGGAGCAGCTTAACAAGGCTCAAAGCGGCAGCAAGGCAAACACCCAAAAGGCACTCGATGCCGAGAAAAAGAAAGTTGCCGAGCTTGAAGAACAGTTAAAAACCGCAAAGGATTCTGCTAAAGCCGAAGCCGACAAGGCAATCGCAGAGGAGCAGAAAAAGATAGCCGAGTTGCAGAAACAGCTGGAAACCGCTAAGGCTTCTGCAAAGGATGAAACCGACAAGGCAATTGCCGTAGAACAGAAGAAACTTGCCGATTTGCAGGAGCAGCTTAAAAAAGCCGAAGCAGAGGACGCCGCCGCTGCCGCTGAACTGAAAGCGGCAAAGGACAGAACTGCCGAGTTGGAGAAAAAGCTGAAACTGGCAAATACCGACACAACCGTCTTTGCTGTCCACTTTGAGGATTTGCAAGCTTGCATCAACAAGCTTAACGGCCTGATTATGAAGATGGAAAAGGGGGAGGACAAGGAAACCGCCGCCAAGTTAAAGGTCGCATTAAAAACCGTGCTGACCGCCGCCATTGAAAAGCTGTAACACACATAAAAAGCCTGTCCGCTTCGTAACGGATAGGCTTTTCCTTTATTCTGAGCGGCAAAATCACAATCGTTTGGGATTTTTATTCCAGACATTTTGGAGTGTCGCCAAAGGCGCTGCCTTTGGAATCCGCGAGCTTTTGAAAAAGCTCGACCAAAACCTTTAATTCGGACGCGTCAGCCGATGATTTCCTGCACATTGTCCAGCTTGCTGATGCGGCTCAGCAACGTCATGACCTCATCGGGTGTTAGGTCACGGGTCCCCATGTACTGGTCGCAGATCGCACCAACTTGAATAAGCCGGTGCGTCCGGGCCCGGCGCAGCTCATCCGGGCTGGCTGGAGCGTCGATGTTCTCGCGGCTGACCGGCGCTCTGGGAGTATGCGTGACAACCAGCGCATCCTTCGTAGGCGCCGGTGCGTCTGCCTTTTGCTGCTGGTATTCCCGGTAAAGCCGGTTCATACGGTCTTTAATACGTTCGCCCATGTTAGCGCCCCCTGTCGTACTTGTTAGGGTCAATAATGCCTCGGCCTGTCGCGCGTTGGGCATTCAGCCGGTCGGCTTCAACCTTCGCCGCGGCAAGCCGATCCTTGATATTTGGTCTGTGAACCGGCTCAGTATACCGGTCTAATAACGCTTTTAACTTTGAATAGTCGCCAGCCATGCCTGCAATATCTGCTTGCAGCAGCTGTTCTTTGTCCATTAGCTCAAAGTGCAGCTGGTAACCGGCATCCTGGGCCAACTGCATGAAAAAGTGCCGCTGCGTCCGACCGTTTCCCTCCCGGAAGGGATGTAGGGCATTAACCTCGCCCATGTAGAAGGCTATACGCTCTATAAATGTATTTTTGTTAAATCCCTTCAAACGATATTCATTCCTAAGCTTTGAAAATATTTCATCCGCCATTGGCTGGATGTACTCGGGATAACAAAACATGTTGCCTTTTGCAATGCGTACGTCTCGGATTTGACCGGCCCAGGCATACAAATCACTAAATAGCTTGTGATGGATCTTCTGTAAATGTGCTAGATCATAACTTCCTTTGACTGGGCTATGCTCAAGTTCCATAGCACGCGCACTGGTAATTTGCCGCTCTATTTCGTGCAGCTCGGTCGCATTCTTAATGCCGAGCTTATTAATCAAGATATCTGTCTCGGGATAACAATACCTGCTGTCCATCGCGCATATACCTTTCGTCAGCTTTTATATCCGTTTTCCTGAAGGATAAGTTCCACCGCCTCATCGCCGGTGATTTTGCCCTGCAAAATATCCCGACCGGTTTCAATGTCCTGCTGGGTCAGCTCAAAACCCTCACAGGCCATATTAAAGCGAACAAACTTGATCTTTCTGTCAATGTCTTTTTCGTTCACTGTCAAACCTCCCTTGTAAAAATATCTAAATTCTCAAACGATTGCGAATTTGAAGATCGGAGGGCCGGTCTTAACCGGCCTGCCCCTGCGGGCACAGAGGGGGATAGTTCCTTTTTTTTGCAATACAAATCGCTAAAAACGCCTTTATAATGCGGAATATTATATATTCATTATACCATAAATGCACCCAAATAACAATTAAATATGCGCTTGTCAAGGGGGTTCGGGCGACGAAAATATCGCCGGAATTCCTTGGTTTTTTCTACGCTTAAAACCCCTGTAACCCACTCTCAGCTTTCGATATCATAATATTAAGTATGCCCGAAAGGAGGTGGAGCGCATGGCACTATACAGCTTTCATGGTCAAATCATCGGCCGCGGTAAAAGCATTAGAATGAATCAAGACGGGTCTGTCTCGGAGAAGGCCGCCAGCCGGCGCTCGACCTCTGTTGCAGCCGCAGCCTACCGCGCCGGCACGCGCCTCGTCGATGAGCGCACTGGCGAGGTCTACGACTATACCCGAAAAGGAGGCGTTATTCATACCGAAATCATGCTGCCGGCAAATGCGCCTGGCCGCTATAACGACCGCCAGACGCTCTGGAACGCCGTGGAGCAAGCGGAGCGTCAGAACAATGCACAGCTCTCCCGCGAGCTGCGCATCGCCCTGCCCGGAGAATTCACCCGGGCAGAAAACATTGCCCTTGTGCGTGACTTCATACAGAAGAATTTTGTCTCGAAGGGCATGTGTGCCGACGTGGCTTATCACATTAAGGATAAGAACGGGGAGGATCACAACCCGCACGTACATATCATGTTGACCATGCGCCCGATGACAAAGAGCGGTACTTGGTGGAAAACCAAATCTCGAAAGGAGTATATTACCGACCGAAAAGGGAACCGCATCATGGGTGCCAACGGCGAATGGAAATCCCGCAACGTGGATCTCACCGGATGGAATGACAAGACGCTTTATGTATCTTGGCGAGCACAGTGGGCAGATGCCTGCAACGAGTACTACGAAGCAAAGGGACTACCATATCGAGTTGACCACCGTAGCTATATTGAGCAAGGTATTCACCGCCAGCCGACCCTTCACATGGGCAAGGAAGCAACCGCTCTGGAACGAAAAGGCGTTTCCACCGAAAAGGGTAATTATAACCGCACGGTGGCAGCCTGCAACGAAATGGCGGAGCTGGGCATCGAGCCGGCCGGCTTATGGGAGACGGCACAAGCGATCTTTGAGCGGACAAGGGAGCGACAGCGACAGTCAAAAAAGGCGAGGGTATCCGAGCCTACCTTGGCCGGCCGAGGGGAAGCAAAAGCGGCTGAGGGCCGGCCTCAGCGACCGGAGGTCGCCCAGTCCGGCGG
>DALYYK010000361.1:0-3342 GCA_031983305.1 Candidatus Fimivivens sp.
GCGACTATTGGGAGCGGGTCGGCGGCGATATCGCCGTCTATAACGCGCTGCGCATCCAAATGATAGAAGGCATGCTCGCGCACAGCACGCTGCTCCTGCAAGTGTTGGAAGACAATAAATTTGAGATTATAAGAAGGTGAAGGACTATGGATAGCATTAAATTGATGGTGGAAGAGCACGACAACATCCTAAAGCTGCTCTCGGTCCTGCGCACGGCCTGCCGCGGCATTTTAGAGGGGCAGGAAGTGGACGACGGCGATTTTCGCAAGATGATCTCCTTTGCGCGCAACTATGCCGACAAACATCACCATGGCAAGGAAGAGCAGATTCTTTTTAAAGAGATGCTCGAGCGCCTCGGCCAGGTGGGCGTCAACCTGATCCAGCACGGCATGCTGGTTGAGCACGATCTCGGCAGGCTGCATATCGCCGAGCTTGAGAAGGCGCTTAACAGCTACCAAAAAGAGCCTAAGACCGAATATAAGCTCAATATTCTGGCCGAGGCGATCGGCTATGCCAATCTGCTGCAACGCCACATCGACAAGGAAAACCAGGTGGTTTACACCTATGCCGAGAAGCATCTGCCCGGCGATATTCTGCAACAGGTCAACGCGCAGGTGGCGCGCTTTGAAGCACAAGCCGAAGAAAGCCAGGTGCCGCAAGCCAGTCTGCAAGCGCTCAAGGAATTGTCTGAGAAGTATCTTTAAAGCGTGTGGAGCGGTTTAAAGAGAGCGGTACTATCCGCGCTTGCGTAGCGCGGCGTCAGCCCACGCGGGAGATTGCCCATGCAGCGCGCTTTGTATGGCGCTTGATTCTTTATATATCGATGGATGATGAAACCAAAGCCTTGAAGTTATAAAGTAAAAGCAGATACATGGAAAACAACCATGTGTCTGCTTTTTATTTTCTACTAAAATCAGATCGGAGGTTTGATTTTAGCACTGTTAATAAATTTGAATGCGCCACCGACCAGCGATGCGCGAATTTAAAAATGTCTGCAATATGTTTTAATAGTAGGGCCACCGGTATCTCCACTTTTACCCGTGGCGCTGAGTACAATATTAAAATTAAAAATTTATCGACTTAGAGACTCCCTTAATATATATTTAAGGAGTCGCGAAGTTGGAGGTGGTTATTATTGGGGCAAAAAAATGGGACGTCCAACTGATAATCCAAAGCCTTACCATATGACCGTGAAATATGATGAAGAATATAAAGAAATTCTCGAGCGGTATTGTGAACAGGAAAATATTCCTCGTATGGAAGCGGCAAGGCGAGGCATTAGAAAGTTAAAGGACGACCTCAAATAAAAGTAAAGGAAGTGGCGTGCTGTTGGCAAACGCACTACGCCACTTCCCCACCCGACAATGCTCGAAAAGCAAATACGATGCAAATATTATATCATGCGCCGTCATCCTTTTCAAGGCGTCGGGCATACGACGAAAGGATGATTCTTATGCGCGATACTCTAAAAGAATTTCCTCTTGGCGAGGGTATTCTGCGCGGCCTGTATAACGGCCGTATTATCCCGTGGGAGCGCCGCAGTCCGCCCAATGACCGGCAGCGCGAAATTCTGGGCAAACTCGAAGACGAAGAGCTATTTTATGTAAAAATGTCGCCCAACGACTGCGAGCGGTTTGAAGCCTTATCGCAGCTGCAAACGGAGCTTTCGATCATCGGCGAAGAACGGCTTTTCTCCTACGCGTTTACATTGGGCCTGCTGCCGGCAATGGATGTCGTGAAGGAATCCGAAGTGGTTTATCAGCTGAAATCATAAAACTCAAACGGGCAGCCCACACAAAATGTGCGGGCTGCCCGTTTAAAAAATGATAATATAAACACACAACGGCTGCCCCTTGCACCACAGCCGATCAGTCCCGCAAGTCAAACACAGCCAGATTTTCGCTCGTTTCGGAAGAGGTAATTTTCAACTGCGTCAACTCGGCTGTAAACGGCGAAAACCCTTCTCGAAAAATTGAAAGCAGCGCCTCAGCCTGTCCTGGCACTACTGTCGCAAGGGTTGTATGCGGCGCCCAGCTTTTTTGTTCAAGCGAATACAGGCAGCCCTTATCGGTACAGCAGTTATCGTATTTTTTATGGATGTCGGCATGAAGCCGCAACAGATCACCGCTCGGGCAGGGCGCCAAAAAGCAGATGCTGGCATCTGCGAAAAAGCCAAAATGGTTAAAGCAAAGCGCAATGCGCTTGTGCCGTGTGGCGATCTGCTCAATCCACTTGCACAGCGCCGCTTCATCAAGCGCCGTATAAATACCAAACGTGATATGCGGCTCATATGTATCGGCGCCGAAGCCCTGCGCCGTTAGTTTTTCCTTTATGCGGGCCACCGCTTGATTGGCTTGACTGTCGAAGGTGCCCATCACACACAACGTCCGTAACTGGTTCAAAATATTCCTCCTAGCCGCATGGCATCATCTTGTGTAAAGAAAATTATAGCATTTATTCAACGCTTTGTCACTGGCAGTACAATCGGATTCTATAGCCGGTTAATTTGAAAACGCTCTAACATTGGCGCGTCTGCTCTGTGGTGCAAGTAAGCGGCACAGAAAATAGCCCCCTGTACCGGTAGAAAATAAACGAATTTCGGCTTGTATAAAGTATACCACAATGGTATAATATAATTATTCCTAGTTAACCCCCCGAAATATGCTTGGATTTTCAGCAATATTTTCTTGTTTGTTGTATTTACAACTGGAATTATCGGGCAGTTGGGTTATACTAAGTTCAGAGATAAAACAAAGGAGGTTTCGATATGGGGAAAGCACTCACCTCGAAAGTAACATGGGTCGGCAAGGTGGACTGGGAGCTCAAGAAATTTCACGGCGACGAATATTCGACGCGCAGGGGCTCTTCTTATAACTCCTTTTTGATCCGGGACGAAAAAAACGTTCTGATTGATACAGTCTGGAAACCGTTTGACAAGGAATTTGTCCACAACCTGTCGCAGGAGATCGCGCTTGAGGACATCGATTACATCATCGCCAATCACGCCGAGATCGACCACAGCGGCGCGCTGCCCGAGCTGATGCGTCAGATTCCCAATACGCCGATCTACTGTACGGCCAACGCAGTTAAATCGCTCAAGGGACATTACCATCAGGATTGGAACTTTGTCACCGTTAAAACCGGCGACACGCTGGATCTGGGCAGCACCAAGCTCGTCTTTGTCGAAGCGCCGATGCTGCATTGGCCGGACAGTATGTTCTGCTACCTGACCGGCGAGAACATCCTGTTTTCTAACGACGCGTTCGGGCAGCATTACGTGACCGAATCGCTGTATAACGACACGGTGGACAAAGGCGAGCTGTATGCTGAGGCCCTCAAATA
>DALYYK010000362.1:0-3339 GCA_031983305.1 Candidatus Fimivivens sp.
ACCCGAACAACGCGGCGGTGACGAGCGCAAAGGCCATTGCGAGCAGATAGCCGGTCAGGCTTGTTTCAAGCCGCATACCGAACATTTCGATCAGCGGAATGACGCCAAAGCTCAAAACGACGCCGAGTATGCCGCCAGCCAGCCCCATAAAGACGGCCTCGAGCAAAAATTCCAGCAGAATGCTTTGAGCGGGACAGCCTATCGCCTTTAGAATACCGATCTCAGCCGTGCGCTCCTGCACCGAGACGAACAGCACATTCATGATGCCGATGCCGCCGACCACAAAAACAATTGTCGCTACCGCGAACAGCAGCATGGCCAGCGTGTTGGCCGAGCTGGTTGCGGCATCCATCGCGCTGCCCGCGTCGGTAACCGAAAAATTACCCTTTGGGTAATTTTCGGTGAGAACCGCTTTAATATTTTCTATGGCGGTGTCAACGCCCGACACATCCTTTGCAACAGCAGTGATGGTTGGCTCAGTCTGAGCCCCTAAAATGTATTTTATCGCTGTATTATACGGTATGTAGATAGCGTTATCCGAGCTGATACCCGAAGAGACCGACCCCATCTCCTGCAATACGCCGATAACCTCGTAGTTCTTGCCATCGATGGTGAGATAGTCGCCATACGCATACGCCGGCAGCGTAAAAATTTCTTTTGCAAGGCTATAACCGATTACTGCGACATAATTGCCGCTGCTGTTGTCCTCGTCGGTGATAAAGTTGCCGTACATTAGCGCCAAATTGCTGACCTGCTGATAGTTTTGCAGCACGCCGACAACGGTTGTCGCGCTCTTTTCTTCTTCAAGATCGCCGCCAAAAACCGTTGTGCTGCCGTTGACCAATATCGTGACCTCCTCAAGCCCCGGCACCAGCTTTGCGATATCCTCGGCATCGGTCTCGGTCATGCGTACGCGCGTGCTACGCCCGGTAATTCTTTGGACGCTATTAGATCCGCTTCTGCCGCCGGTGCTTCCGCCGCTGCGATTGCCTCCGCCGCCCGAAAAGCTTCCATAGAAGTTACCGCCGGAAGCGCCCCCGGCGGGCAGTCCGCCCGCGAAGCCGGGCGGTATTTCCATTTGGGCAGCCTGGGCGTCGATTGATTTGACGTCGATTGCCCCGGCGTTGAGATTCTTAAACTGGTCGGCCACGTCGGCCTGCCCTCCCCTGCCGATGGCGATGACCAACACAATCGTCGCCGAGCCGACTATGATACCCAGCGACGTGAGCAGCACCTTGGTCTTATTCTGGATGATATTCACCCAAACCAGCCGTAATATTTCGCTGATTCTCATGCCCTGTTTACCCCGCTTGCCGCGAGAACGGTGTCGCCTTCCTCAAGGCCGCTGATAATTTCGACATACTGCCCGTTTGAAAAGCCGGTTTTTACCGTCACCGTCACGGTATTGCCGTCGTTATCCCGCTTTTGCACCGTCGCAATGCCGTCTTTATTGGTCACAGCCTGATTATTGATATAGAGCACATCTTTTGCGACGCGTTGCAGCAATGTGGTTTGTGCGCTCATGCCCTCGTACATATCACGTGTGTTCTCGCCGGTATATTTGACGTTGACGGTATAGCTGACCGTCGCGGCGCCCGAGCGCGCCGCCTCGACCGAGATGGTGTCGACCTGCGCATCGAAGGTGACGCCCTCAAAGGCGTTCATTGTGACGCTTGCAGGCTGGCCGATATAGACGTTGAGAATATCTTCCTCCGAAATGGTGACCGGCACATAAACCGATGAGATATTCGTCATCGTGAGCAGCGTTTGCTGGTTAAGCGTGTCGGTGTCTTTGTCGTAGGTGACGTCGAAGTCGTCCCCCTCCTCAAGGCTGACACTGACAATCATGCCGGTGCAGGGCGCGTAGACGATGCCGTCCTGCGAGATGCTCTTTTGGATATCGTTAATTTGCCGAACCGTCTGATCATAGGTTTCCTGCGCCTGATCTACCGACTGAGAAAGCTGTAGCGTCGTCAGGTTGTATTGCGCCTGCGCCGTCTGGGCCGAAAGCTCGGTGAGCTGTTTAGCCTGCTCGGCCGAAAGGGTGCCGGTTTGCTGGCTGAGCTTGGCGTTTTCTAACGCGATATTATAGCTTTCAACCTTTTTCTTGAGGTCGGTAATCTTGTCGGACAGCGCGTCGTCATCGCCGTATTCTATGTCGTATTCCTCATTGAAGTCGGCCAGCCGCTCGGAATATTTGCTGTTGGCCGACTGATAATCCTCATAGGCGCTCTGGTAGTTTTTATAGAGCACTTTAGAGTCGCGACCCGCAATCTGGCCTTGGAACGTCGCGATTTTATCCAGATATTGTCTGGCCTTACTTGTCGCATCGTTATCAGCCTTTTCTTCGTCACTCAGATTATCGTAAAGCTCCTGCCACGTGGCCAGCTCGACCTCCCACCCCGCCACGCTTTCATACTGACTCTGGTAATCTTTGTAAAGTGCGCGGTAGGTTTCGACCCTGCGGGCCAACGCCTGAATATTGGAATAATCGTCGTCGTAGTTGTTTTCATAATTTTGATAAGTATGCAGGTCCTCCAGCGCGTTCTCCAACTCCTCCTGCGCGTCGGCAAGCTGTTTTTCAAGTTGGGTAATGGTCACGTTTTGGCTGCTTTCCGCGAGCTCTCCCTGCAAAAGCGCGCTTTTGTAGGTCTGTTCTGCCTTTAGCAGCTTATTTTGCTGATCGAGCTTTGCCTGTTGGAGCTCGAGTTCGGCCATTTTGACCTGAAGCTCATAGGTGATGAGCCCCGCTTTTATCTCGTCGACATCAAGCTGCATCAGCGGGTCGCCTTTTTTGACCGACTGCCCCGCTTTGACAAAAACCTCTTCGACCGTTGTGGATACGGGGAACTTTACAACCTCACGGCTTAAAGAAATGGAGGAGCTCTCGCTCGACCCGACGATGATGTCGCCGCGCTGCACCGTGTATTGCCGGTATGTGACGGTATCGGAGGTATTGCTTTTGCCGCCCATTAGCCGCCATATGATCAGCGCCGCTAACAGCAATATAACGAGTATAACTGGCAGCAGATATTTTTTATACCCTTTTTTTCGCTTTTTCCCTAACAGCGCCAACAGCTCTTGCTGTGTATCTGTTGATTGATCGTCCGCCACAGGCGTGATGATCTCCGGCTCGGCCATTTGCAGCTGTTCCATTCTTGTTCGCCCTTCCCATTATCAAAATACTGCTTTAAGCGTATGCTGCGAATGTGAAATCAGCGTGATATATGCCAAATGGCATTCTGAAAAGAAGGGGATAAACCTGCGTTTATCCCCTTCTTTTTATTATTTTACTTTTTATCGGCCTGCGGCAGCTCAAACCAGAAGCGGCTACCCTTT
>DALYYK010000363.1:0-3329 GCA_031983305.1 Candidatus Fimivivens sp.
CGTTGGCTTGCGTTGCGCGGCTATGTATCAGCGCCCCGACCGTTTCGCTGCCTGCCATAACGTCGTAAGCGTATATAACCGGTGCGCAAGCCAAAGCAAGCCCGCTGCAAATGGAAAACGCGGCCTCGCCAAAGCCGACAAATCCGAGAACAGGTTTTTTTATCATAATATCCCTCCGGACAATCCCCTCTCCGTCAAGGAGACTACATCATTGTCTCACAATATTGTCTCAAATTCAATTACTAAACAAGCCATTCTCCGACATAGGGGAATCTTCTGTTAAAGGCCTCCGCAAATTTATAGCTCTTATTCCCCGAGAGGCGTCTTGCGTGGTTTCCGCGGACAAAGGCGCGCACCGTGTAGTACTCGATCAGGTGCCCCTGCGCCTTATAGCAATTCATCGCGGCCTTTTTCGCTTCCATCGTCTCGGTGATATCAATAATAACCTCGGGCTTAAAATCGCAGATTTCGGGCTGATGCGGCTCAAAGCCGAAAATGCGCGTCTGTTTTGAGGTTTTGGTGTCGCCGAGCTGCACCCCGTTTGAAATGGCCAATACGCTTGCCTTAAAGACAAAGCGGTTGACCGCGTCGTGGTCAGGGTTGAGCAGATCTTTCTCGCCGTGGGTGATGATGTGATGGGGCTCGAACGTCCGAATCAGCGTCGCCAGACGGTCGATCTTATCGGCGTCGTCAAGCGGCATGTAATAATCATCATAGTCCCAGAACTCGACGTCTGAAACGCCAAGGCACCCGGCCGCGGCTGTCGCCTCGGCACGCCGGATGGTCTTCACATTTTCGGCGGTCTGACCAGGCTGATCCCAAAGATCGTTTGACTCGCCTCTGACGCCCAGACTCAAGACAACGATTTTAACTTTTGCGCCATGCGCGATGTACTTGGCGATCGTACCGCCGGCACGCCATACAAAGTCGGCGGCATGGCCGCTGACGACCAGCACATTCTGGTTTTTATCAAACATTTGTGATTCTCCTATCCGTTAATCAGATATTCCGGGTTGTGGCAGATCATGGTTCTGACCTCATCCTCGCTAAAGCCATGGGTAAGAAGCTGGTTTGCAAAGCCCGCAATGCCTTCATCGGGATAAACATAAGCCGGCTGGCCCAGATCAGTGGAGATGATGCAGTGCTCGGGCCCCACATAGCGGATCTCATCAAAGGCGCGCGCCCATGTGATCTTGCCGGTGTCGGGGGTGGTAAAGCAGTGCTCCATATAAGCGCCGAGCGCCGCCAGCGCCTTCTGCTCCTCCTTGGTAAAGGTGGTGGAAGGGAAATTCGGATGTGTGACAATCAGCTTTTTAAAGCCGCGCTTGTGACACTCCCGCGCAAGGGCGAACGTCTCTTCGACGCTGATATGCCCGGTGGCCAGTGCGATGTTATGCTCGACAACAATGTCCAGAACAGCGTGCATGGCCGGAATCAACGCGCCGTTTTCATCCAAAATCCAGATGGGGGGCTGAAGCTTTCCTTTTTCAGCCAACTCCATACGAAGCTTGGCAAAGAACGGCATTTTGGTTTTGTCAGCCACATGCGCCGCATTGGCGGCAATGTGATCGCTTTCGTTTTTGGCGTCGATGGTGGGCAACCAGACCAGCTTGGCACCGTCCCGGACGGCCATTTCGACCGCGAAGGGGTTGATGCCACCAACGGTGTTGTTCAGGGTAATGGTGCCAACAGCGGTAGCCCCGGGATAAAGTGCGTTTACCAGCGCCGCGCGGCCGGTGGTGGACGAAATATGCGATTTGATGGCGTAGCCTTTCATTTTGTTTGCAATCAAACGCTGCATCATTTCGTAGTCGGTCAACTTGCGCTTAATGACATCGGGGTCGCTGTGCACATGTAGATCCCATGCGCCTTCTAAGATGTTGCTCATATTGAACCTCCTTTTGTTTAATTAATATTGTTCTACAATTTAATTATACAATTATATTAAACAGATATGTGGTTTCAAGTCAATAGCAAATTGAATATCTAAAATAAAATCATGCGGACTGACAAAAAACCGCCCTGTTATTTGTGCAAAAATTCAGTAGTTCTCAGGGTTCGCAGCCATAACTCCCCACCGCGCACGACATCATAGTCGGCCGTATTTCCTCCGCGTTTTACAAGGCGGATTGGGCGGCAAAAAGCCTAAAATACAGACGCCTTGTGTGACGCGTTCAGCTCGGCCCTATATGATATCTATTACAGTCGCCCCTTGCGCCTGGCCCCATTTGCCTACCCACAAGGGCATCCACCGCTTCGCCTGAATACGTCAAGCGCAGCGAAACCATCAATCTCGAAATGGATTTGGCTAACAGAACGCCCCTTGCACAAGCGTGAAAAGAGCCGGAGAATTGAGGGGTCGCCCCCTCGTTTCTCCGGCTGTTGGCCTGCCTACTGCATTGCTGGAACGGTCCTGCGTGTTGTTCCCGTATGGCCTGTGCGATCCGCTCTACAAACCAAGAAATAGGCGCTCAAAACGGCGTATGTCCTGCGTTTTTCACGCAGGACATACATAACGTTACCGACCGGATTGAACCGGCGGCCACATCCTTACTAACTGATTTACAGCCCTCAAACCGTCTTTAGGCGCTCTTACGCCAAGGGCAGCTGCTATTTGCCCCCGTCCACCGCGTTATGACGCAAGCATCATGAAGCAATTTTATTATTGTTAATGCTCAGGTTTTAAAAAGCAAACTCTATTATGGTGCGAAATTATTAAAATAGCAGACTGCGTCGTGAGAAATGTCGCTTGAGTTCTCTTTTCGGTTGCAATTGAAATATAGTTTGCCATTGGTTTCATCGCAGCCTTCTATCTCAAAAAGCGTCGGATAGGCGGAGGATGTAATGCGGAACGACAAATTGGGGTCGGCGGTAACGGTGCCTGTGGCAGTCGAGGCGTTGTTATAAACAAGGATGATGCTGACATTATTCTTAGTCAGCGGCACCAACAGCTGATCGCTGCCCGCGATATACCCGATCCCCTGTCTCGTGAAGTTTTCAAGACCCGATACGGTCTTGCCGTCTACCAAAGCATCTTTAATGTTAATGTTAAACGCAGGGGTGATATTAATGGTTCCACTATTGGCGGTCAGCGGAACTTTACCTCTGTAAACCGTGACACCGGTTTCGGTGCTATTATATCCAAAGAAGAGAAAATAAATGTAGTTTGCGTCCTTGGCATATTTTTTAACGCCTGATATCGCCATGTTCTGACCATTGTATTGCAGCTTAAAGCTGCCCAATTGCGTGTACGTTGTGCCGGAATATTGAAGTTTGACAAGGCTCTCGCTACCAGCCTTCAGCGTAGCGACGAAAAGATGGTATTTGTC
>DALYYK010000364.1:0-3307 GCA_031983305.1 Candidatus Fimivivens sp.
CTTTATTTTTCCACCGCAGAAATCATTTGTTTGGGCAGCACAACCTGCCCGCTTTTGATGACCGCCCCCTGCCCGATAACGGCAATGCCCCACGCCTCGCGGTCGGGGTATTCCTCGGGTGACGCGCCGACAATCGCGCCGTCCTCGACGACGACATCGTCGGCCAGAATGGCATAGCGCACCTTGGCGCCTTTACCAATGCGGACATTTTTCATCAGCACCGAATATTCGGCGCTTGACCCCTGCCCGATCTCAACGTCGGAAAAGAGCACGCTGTAGTTGAGGCAGCCGTTCATGTCGCAGCCCTCGGTCAGCATCGAGTGGATGATCTTCGCGTCGCCGCCCACATATTGCGGCCGGGTGGGCGCATGCCGCGAATAAATGCGCCAGAGCGGGTCGCTTAAATTCAGCGGCAGATTCGGGTTTAAGAGGTCCATATTCGCCTCCCACAGCGAATCGATGGTACCGACATCCTTCCAGTAGCCCTGGAACGGGAAAGCGAACACCCGCTCGTTGTTATTGATCATCGCGGGGATGATGTTCTTACCAAAATCCTTCTCAGAGGCGGGGTTGGCCTCGTCCTCGATCAGATAGCGGCGCATCTTCTCCCAGGTGAAGATATAGATGCCCATCGACGCTTTGGTCGATTTGGGGTTTTTGGGCTTCTCCTCAAACTCGTAGACCGACGCGTCCTCACGCGTGTTCATAATGCCGAAGCGGCTGGCCTCCTCAATCGGAACGTCGAGCACCGCAATGGTAATATCGGCGTTTTTCTCCTTGTGGAAGTCGAGCATATTGCGGTAATCCATCTTGTAGATATGGTCGCCCGATAGCACCAGCACATATTCCGGATCGTACTGCTCAATAAAGTTGATGTTCTGGTAAATGGCATTTGCGGTGCCCGCATACCACTGGCTTGCCTCGCCCGAGACATAGGGCGGCAGGATATGTACGCCGCCATTGAGCCGGTCAAGGTCCCACGGCTGGCCATTGCCGATGTAGCTGTTGAGTTCCAGCGGTTTATACTGGGTCAACACGCCAACCGTGTCTATCCCTGAATTTGAACAATTGGACAGTGTAAAGTCAATGATGCGGTATTTTCCGCCGAAGGGTACGGCGGGCTTCGCCCTCTCGCTTGTCAGAATGTGGAGTCGGTTGCCTTGGCCGCCTGCGAGAAGCATGGCAAGCATTTCTTTTTTAGTGGCCATCGTTTATACCATCCTTTCCGGAATGTTTTGCATCACGCGCTTTGCTTTTTGGCCGTGTCGCCGGTTTATAGAGAAAGACGGTCGAAAAGGCAGGCAGCGTCAGGCTGATATGCTGTTTAAAGCCGTGCAGCCCGCCCTTTTGCGCCGTGAGGCGTCCATTTTGCAGCCCTGAGCCGCCAAATTCTGGGCGATCGGACGAAAAAACCTCGGTGTAATAGCCCCGATTGGGCACGCCGAGCTTATAATCGACGCGGGTGAGCGACGAGAAATTGCAGACCACCAGCATTTTATTGCCGGCGTCGTCCAGCCGCATAAAGGCGAGTACGTTGTTATGGGTATCGTCCAGGCTTATCCACTTAAAGCCCACCCAACTGTGGTCGTTCTGCCACAGCGTGGGCTGCGCGCGGTAAAACAGATTGAGCGCCTGAACAAAGGCCTTATGCTGGCGGTGCTGTTCAAATTCAAGCAGGCACCAGTCGAGCTCGGTATCCTCGTCCCACTCTTTAAACTGCGCCAGTTCGGCCCCCATAAAGACGAGCTTTTTGCCCGGATGCCCGTACATATAGCCCAGATAGGCCCGCAGGTTCGCGAACTTATCGGCATATTCCCCCGGCATTTTGCCGATAAGCGCGCACTTTCCGTGCACAACCTCGTCATGTGAGAGCGGCAGCACATAGTTTTCAGAAAAAGCATAGGTTAAAGGAAAGGTCAGTTTATCCTGCTCGTATTTACGGAAAAACGGATCGGTGGACATATAGTGCAGCGAGTCGTTCATCCAGCCCATATTCCACTTGTAGTTAAAGCCCAAACCGCCCTGATCCACCGGGCCGGTGACCATCGGCCAAGAGGTCGATTCCTCAGCGACCATCATAATCCCTGAGAACTCGAGAAACACGCGGGCGTTGAGCGCCTTGATAAATTCGGCCGCTTCAAGGTTGCCGTTGCCGCCAAAGCGGTTGGGCTTCCACTCTCCCTGCTTGCGCCCGTAATCGAGATAGAGCATCGAGGCGACCGCGTCGACCCGCAGTCCGTCCATGTGGTATTTTTCGATCCAGTAGCAGGCGCTCGAGATCAAAAAGCTGCGCACCTCATTTTTGCCGTAATCGAAGATGCGGGTGTTCCAGTCCTGATGCTCCCGCATGACCGGGTCGGCATATTCGTAGCAGCAGGTGCCGTCAAACTCATAGAGTCCATGGGCGTCCTTAGGGAAATGCGCGGGCACCCAGTCGAGCAGCACACCGATGCCGGCCTGATGACAGGCATCGACAAATGCCATCAGCGCTTGCGGCGTCCCGTAACGCGAGGACGGGGCAAAATATCCCGTTACCTGATAGCCCCATGATTTGTCGTAGGGGTACTCGCTCATCGGCATCAGCTCAATGTGGGTATAGCCCATCTCTTTTATGTAGGGAATCAGCTCCCCGGCCATTTTCTCATAATCCATGACATTGCCGTCGGCATAGCGCCGCCAAGAGCCGAAATGCAGCTCGTAAATATTTACGGGCGCTTTATAGGGGGCTTGGCGGGCCGCCATCCATTTGGCGTCGTTCCAGATATAGTCCGGCAGTTCATAAACCTTTGAGGCGGTACCGGGCCGGGTTTCGCTGTGAAAGGCATAGGGGTCGGCCTTTAAAAAAGCTTTCCCCCGCTTAGGTATAATGACGTATTTATAGGCGTCATACTCTTTAACACCGGGTACCGTGCATTCAAAAATGCCGCCGGACGAGATGCGGCGGGCCGGGTACAGGTCGGGCTGCCAGTCGCAGAAGTCCCCCGTCACAAAAACCTGTACGGCATTTGGTGCCCAGACGCGAAACACATAGCCTCCTTCGGTCGGGTGCGCGCCCAGATAATCGTAGCTGTGATAATTGGTTCCCTCATGAAATAGATATTCCGCAAGGCCTTGCTTTTTGTCGGCTCGCTTCATTTTTGTGCCCTCCGTTGAAAAAATCGTTCTCTTTGCCAGTCTCAGGACGGCATCGCGGTTATTTTTGGGAATTTTTCATAAAGCCTTATATAAACTAAACAAAACACCATTTATACGATCGTATCTTTATGTAATATTTTACAATATAATGAAGCAAATTTAAAGAGTTTTT
>DALYYK010000365.1:0-3299 GCA_031983305.1 Candidatus Fimivivens sp.
GAGGGCATTAAGCGCAACGCCGACACCAAGGGCTGGCTCCATATTCCCAATACTGAAATTGATGACGCCGTGGTTCAGGCCAAGGACAACGACTATTATCTGCGTCTGACCGAAGACAAGACCTATTCTATTTTTGGCTGCTATTATGCCGATTTCCGCTGCAAGGTCGGCGCGCGTGACACGTTGAGCAAGAACACCATCATCTACGGCCACTCCGATTATAAGGATGACCCCAACGGCAAAAAGTTCTCGCAGCTTTTCCACTATGCCAAGGATATTGATTTTGTCCGCAACAACCCCTATATCTACTTCTCGACTACCGAGGACGATATGGTCTGGCAGGTATTCGCAGTCTTCTACACCCACATCGACTTTAATTATATTCAGGATAACCCCAGCGACGCGGAGTTTAAGAATATCATCAGCGAAGCGAAGGCCAGAAGCGAATATCTCATCGATGTGCCGGTAACCGAGAAAGATAAGATTCTGACCCTCTCGACCTGCACGGGGCTTTACAATCAGCCCAAGGAAAATTACCGTATGGTGGTCATGGCAAAGCTGTTGCCCTCTAACGAGGTTTCGACCAACAAGCTGACGATGAAGGTTGAGCCCAATCCCTCCCCCAAGAAGAGCTAAATTTTAAAAAGCATAGAATTAGAGAAACGCTCCTTTCGCAGGCCGTATACACGGCTTTGGCAAAAGGAGCGTTTTTGTGTTGCGAATTAGGCCTGAAGCTTAAAGGAGTTGCAGTCGGTACATTCGATCATTGTGGGGTTCGGTTCATGGGTGCCGACGTTAATCTTGGGCAGGGAACAGAAATTCTCAGACTTACAGTGATGCGTGCACTGCGTAACGGTACAGCCAATGTTCTTGTTTGCGGATTTGTCCATTGCTTTTCACCTCGCTTTTTATTGGGGTCTTTCTTTATTATTTGTTTGCGCACATCATTTATACTGGGTAAGTTTTTGCATTTCCAGCTTTTAAATACTTATTCTTCTGTATTTTTCCGCATGGGGAAAGTAATAATTGGAAATAGCCCCGAAAATGCCTAGGGGAAGATATTTACTGCGGAAATAGTTTGCCAAATGTGCTAGCATTGAAATGGTAAGGGGAACAAATATCACATTAAAATAACGGAAAGGAAAGGTAAAGCATTGATGAAATGCCTTAAGACACTGTTTTTGGCAGCCGTTTTGACGGCGACGTTCTCAGCCTTTGCGATGACCTCGGCGGCGGCGGGCAGCGGCGCGACAGCGGGTGTTGTCAGCACCGTCTCGAGCCCGCTGACAGTCAGGGCTGCCGCCTCGATCGATTCCGCTGCGGCGGGGACGCTCGCAAAGGGCAGCACGGTCACGCTAATTTCAAAATCGGGCGACTGGTGGTATGTTGAATATTCGGCAGGCCGGTACGGGTACTGCCACGCAAGCTACATAACGCAGCTCACTTCAAGCCGGGCGAGTTATATTGCGACCGCAAGCGGCGCACTGAATATACGCACAGGGGGCAGCGCAACTTCCGCAGTGGCGGCGCAGCTGCCCAAGGGAACCGGGCTGGTCGTCCTCTCAGAAAGCAGCGGCTGGAGCCGGGTGCTCTATAACGGCACGGCCATCGGCTACGCCAGCAGCCAGTATCTTTCGGCTTATGCCGAGACGCAGACGACCTATAAGGCGATTGCGCTGCCGGTGCCGGACTATAAGCAGTATGACAGTCGATGGGCGTCGTTAAAGGTCAGCGGCTCGGGCAAGACGCTTGGCAAAATCGGCTGTGTGACGACGGCAATCGCCGATCTCGAAAGCTACCGTCAGGGCAGCAGCGCCGTGACGCCCGCCACAATGCTCTACCGGCTTTCTTATAATGCCTCGGGCGACGTTTACTGGCCGGGTGACTATCTCAACTACACCGGCTCGGATTATCTCTCTATGCTCTACCGGCAGCTTAGCGCGGGTAAGCCGGTTATTTTAGGGGCCAAAACCTCGGCTGGGCGAATGCATTGGGTCGTCGTTAAGGGCTATACCGGTGGCACCACGCTGACCACATCGGGATTTTTGATTAACGATCCGGGCTCCGATTACCGCACGACGCTGGCCGCGCTGATGAAGGAATATCCTTATTTCTACAAATTGGAATATTATAACTGATTTTAACAATATGTAGGTCGGTTGAATGGTCGGTTTCCGCGTATCCCCGGCGCGGGATTTTGTAACAGGGCCTTTTGCAAGTAAAAGCGGCGCACAATCTGTGCGCCGCTTGGCTTCTTTTAAGACGGGGTCAGCTATGGTGATCGCTGCTGTGAAAGGTCTTGAGATTGCCGATTTTCTGTCGGCGCTGCTCCAATATATCCACAACCTGCTCAAGCGGAATATCCTGCTGTGCCATCAGCACGAGCAGGTGATACAGCAGGTCGCATATCTCGCCGGAGGTTTCGCTGCTGTCGCCGTTTTTCGCGGCGATAATGACCTCGGAGGCTTCCTCGCCGATTTTTTTGAGGATTTTATCGGTACCCTTTTCAAACAGATAGCAGGTGTAAGAGCCCTCCTGCGGCTGCGCCTGGCGCGCCCGGATGACCTCAAACAAACCGGCGATGGTGTCGTTCATGTGCTTTGGCTCCTTTAATCAACTATTTTTATCAGTATAGCAAAAAAAAACGCTAATTAAAAGAGGATGGGAGATTCCCACAAAGCATCTGGAAAAATTTTTACGGGTGCGGTATACTGATAATAGACCGAAACACAACGCCTGTCTGGGGGATTGACGATGAGAATGTACGATATTATCCATAAAAAGCGCGACGGGGGCGAGCTGACCCGTGAGGAGCTGCAATTTTTTGTGCGGGGCGTCACCGACGGCACGATACCCGACTATCAAATTTCTGCGCTGCTGATGGCAATTTATTTTCAGAAGATGAATCGGCGCGAGACCGCCGACCTTACCGACCTGATGGCGCATTCGGGCGATATGGTCGACCTGTCGCCGATCGCGGGCTTCAAAGCGGATAAGCATTCCACCGGCGGCGTCGGGGACAAAACCACGCTGATTGTGGCGCCCATCGTCGCGGCCTGCGGCGTGCGGGTGGCCAAAATGTCGGGCCGTGGGCTGGGCCACACCGGCGGCACCGTCGATAAGCTCGAGGCCATTCCGGGCTTTTGCACGGCGCTCTCGACTGAGCGTTTTTTTGACACGGTGCGCAAAACCGGCGTCGCGGTGGTGGGCCAGACCGGTAATCTCGCCCCCGCCGACAAAAAGCTCTACGCGCTGCGTGATGTGACGGCCACCGTCGAGAATATCTCGCTGATTGCCGC
>DALYYK010000366.1:0-3287 GCA_031983305.1 Candidatus Fimivivens sp.
GGTGATGGTTGTGATATTGCCCGCCGTCGTTTCAGAAAAGCGCGTAAAGCCCGCGGCATCGTCGGTATCAAGCGCGATGTTGCTAATCTTGGTCTCGCGCGCCTCATAGATGTATTTTGTTCCCGCGGTATCTTCTTCCGGCAGGCCGGTCCAACTGAATTGCCAGCCCGGCGCACTCAGCGTCTGTTCCGCTGTGATGCTGTTTTGCACCACGGGGATGGCGGTGCCCTCGGCATCGCCCGTCAATCTGCGGTAGAGCATAACCGTCACACTGCCGGGCAGCGTTACATCCGACGATAGTGGCGCGCCGTCGGGCTCCTGCCACAGCTTTTTAACTGTGTGGGATGTGTGCTTGATCGCGTTGGTCACAGCAATTGTTTTTGTATCACCCATCGTATCGGAACCGCTGACCGAGGCAGGCGCGTAGACCGCGGCGTAGTTCCCGACCGGCGTTTCGACTACGTGATACTCCAACTTGGTGCCCTCTTTGTACTGTGGCAGGTTGTTCCATGTGGCTTTAGGCCAAACGCCGCCAACCGCATCGCTGGCACGCAGGATTATGGATTCAACCGCAGTACCGTCTTGGTACTTGGCCGCTATGAATTCGTCGGTGCCGCTCTTGCGGGCTTGAAGCGTCAGCTCGACCGAAGCGGGCCGCATGCCCAACAGATCGTTGCCGTCGTTCCAAGCTTTGGTCGCCTCAACCGTCATGGTCAGCGGCGTGTGGTGGTTGGTGATCTTTTGCGCATTACCTGTCAAAACCGACCGATCCAGGTCAAGGATGTATCCCGCGGGCAGGCCATTCTCTTTAAACGTGTAGACCGACAGACCGGTTCCATCGTTTTTGTATTTGGGCAGATTGTTAAAGGTATGCGACCAGCCCGGGCCGGTCAGTGCCACCGTTTCGGTGTCCACACCATCGCGTACCAATGTAACCGACAACGAACCTGGGCGCAGGCCGTCCTGATTATTGTTGTCATCCCACGCCTTGGTCACCGTGATGGCGGTATCGGTATCGCGCGGCTTGACCGTGTTGGTCACGGTACGGGTGGTCTTATTGGCAACGCTTGTGTCGTCGGTGTGAATCACCTCGTAGTTATAGGCCTCGCCGCCGGTCAGCGTATCGTCGTTTATGTAGACCACCGTGTTGCCGCCAATAGACTCCTCTCGCGCGCGGTAGACATACGCCGTGCCGTCCGGAGCACATTTGGGCAGGTTGACCCAAGTGGTGCTGTCCGTGTTGCTGGCGGAGGCTCCCGCAGCCGTCGTCAGAGTGATCATTGGCAATTGGCTACCACTGCCATTCACAGCGCGCGTGTATAAGCGCTGTCGAGATCGGTCGAAAGCTTGCGGTAGAGCGCTACCGTCACTTTGGTTGAGCCGTCGACTTCAGACGGGCGCGACTTATATAGGTTATTCTGGTCGCTCCAAACCTTCTTGACTGCATAACTCATGGTATCAAGCGTGTTCGTGATGATTTTTCCGCTGATCGTCGTAGTGCCACCGTTTATAATGCCGTCGTATGTGGCGGGGACCGCGACAGGGGTAATAATGCCCTTAGGCGTGTTCACCTCGCTGACGCTGTAGGTGATAACCGCGCTCGTGCCGACCGTCACAACGTTCTGATAACCACCGTTGTAGCGCGCGGGCAGGTCGGTAAAGGTATATTGCCAGCTACCACCGGAAGGCGTCACCGTGACAGGCAACTCGTACCCGGGGACAGTCGTTCCCGCAGCGGGCCTATTCTGTTTTAATTGAAGCTCAATAGAAATCGGCTGGTAGGCGGTGTAGCCATAAAGCGTCCACGCCTTGGTCACCGGCAGAGATAGCTTTTGCGGCACATGTACATTCTTAAAGCCGTAGAGAAAGGTGTCAGACGACTCGTTCGGATATTTCTTCACAGGATGGGCCGTGGTGGTGTACTGACCGTTCGCCGGGGTCGTCTGCGTGGCGGAATAAACCTGCGGTGTTGTGCCGTCGAGCAGGTATTTGGGCACGATGGCCTCTCTGACCGGCCAATGGGTATTTTTCTGTGGTTCCGTCAGGGCCGTGATTTCAGCGGCATTGGCGGGTTTATTCTGCGTGACCGGAGCGGTTTGGTCGTTCTGGTTCTTGATGGTATAGACCACGTTGCCTGGTCGCACACCGTCCTGATTCTTTACGTCGTCCCACTCGGTTTGCAGATAGAGCCGCATCGCTTCCGCCGTGTTGGTCACGGTGCTGGTGCTCACCTTTGGCGCATCGTCACCTTCGCCGTCGGCGGTATGGCTGTAGGTGATAATATACGCGCCCGCCTTGTCACTACCGGCATCGGTGATTACAGGAATGCCATTGACAGCAGTTTCGATCGCGCGGTAATAGTAGGGGTCGTCACCGCTACTAAAGCTCGGCAGACCACTCCATGCGTCGGAGGTTTTATCGGCGGACAGCGTCTTGGTCAAAAGAGAGCCGTTATAATAGACGTCTTCCCAACTGCCGGCGGCGGCGCTGATCGAGCGCTGAAGCTGAAAGGTCACATTGAAGTCGCCCCGCAGGCCAAAGCTGCCGCTGACCGGAATATCGTCGCCGGTGTCATATTTCCAGTTCTTCACCAACTTGAGCGTGGTCGTTTGCATCGTGTTGGTAAAGTTGGCGGTATATTCGGTTCCGCTGCCGGTGGCACGTACCGTGGCGGCGGTCACTGTATAACCCATTACCGGTGTTTCAACGACCTGATATTCATACGCGCTGCCATTGGGCGCGTATTTGACGAGCGACGCGTGGGAGAACGTGTAGCTCCATGTGTTGTCGGTTTTGGTCCATGTCGGCCAGTTGACGGCATCGACACCGCCGGGGCAGCTCATAGCGGCCCATTTGTCGTCGCCTTCGCCCTGACTGCGCCGCTGAAGCGTCAGTGTGAGGTTCGCCGGGCGGGTGTTGTATCTGTTGCCGTCGTCCACCCATGTTTTGGCACCCTTGACCGTAATGGCGTTGCCACCGGTATAGTCATTGTTAATGACCTTATCCGCCAGCTTAATCGTGTCAACGTGTAGAGGGTCGTCGGAAATCCCCGTCACCGGGATATATCCGTCCGTGTCCATACCAGTGGCGGTCACCGTATAGCCGTTGACCTTCACCTCCTTGATGAACCAGTCGTACGGCTGGCCGTTGGGCGCCCAATAGGGCACCTCAACATCCTCCGCATTTACGCTGGCGTGGAGGAAGCCCGGGTTGGTGGTGTCCGTCTCCCAGTTATCAGGGCCCAGCGTTACCGTAAGGGGGGTGCCGGACACGAGATGCTTGACCTT
>DALYYK010000367.1:0-3282 GCA_031983305.1 Candidatus Fimivivens sp.
TTAGCAGATTATCAACGAGAATAAGCACCTGCGTGACCGAAAACAGGCCGATCAAAATCGGGGTAGCGTCCAGACCGTCCTCAAGCCAAAGCCGCCCAAAGGTAAAGCGCGACACGCCCGTGATTGAATCCATGCCGACGCAGCCGAGCAAAAGGCCAAACAGCGCCGAGAAGATGCCCTTGGCGCGGTTTTCGCCGGTCAGGCCCGAAACGACGAGCAGACCAAAGCAGGCCACGAGAAAATATTCCAGCGTCGAAAACATCTGGCTTAAACGGCCCAGCGCCGGTGCGAACAAAATCAGGCAAATGGCGCCAAAAACCCCACCCACTACCGAGGCTATTGTCACGACACTGATGGCCTCCATACCGCGGTTCTGTTTGGTCAGCTCGTAGCCGTCGGCCGCGGTAGCCGCGGAGGCAGCCGTACCGGGCGTGTGGCAGAGTACGGCGGTAATCGAGCCGCCGTAGACGCCGGTTGTGTACATCGACGTCATCATGATCAGCGCCGCTTGGGCACTCATCGAAAAGGTAATCGGAATCAACAGCGCAATGCCGACCGAGGGGCCTAAGCCCGGAATAACGCCGATGATCATGCCCGCGACAACGCCAATGGCCAAGGCGACGAGCACCTCGATCGAGGTAAAGGTGGCAACCGCGCTGGAAAGATGAGCTAACATATTAAATCAATGCCCCCTTACACAATTCTGAAATATTTGCCAAAAATGCCGATTTTATAAATAGGCAACTTTAAAACGACGACAAATATGATAAATGTAATGACCATATAAGACACAGTGATCAAGATATTGGTCTTCCAAGATTTCACCTTGAGGTACTTCTGGGTCAGCACCAAAAAGATCGGGGTCGTGACCCAATAGCCAAGCAGCTTAAAACCGGCATAGTACAAAAAGATGAAGGCCATAAAGATAAAGGCGTTCTTTCCCTCTCGGAAGGTCATGGCATATTTAAAGGACTCGCCAAGGGACTTTGTCTTGCGCAGGCCGTTAAAAATGATCGTCGCCGCGCAAAGCGCCATCAGCAGCGACAGCGCGGTGGGCACATAAGAGGCCTGACCCGAAATATGAACCGAAAAATATAGAACCAAAAGACAGAAAGCAAGCAGCACACTGCCCAGCCAGACATCGCGATGCAACCGTTTGTTCATAATAAATTTTGCTCCTCAAAAAAGTACGGGATTTTATCGGGCAAATTCTAAAAATGTCTGCCTGCCGCTTGATGTGACAGGCAGACATTTTCGTACGGGTTACTTGCCCCAGACTTCCTGCCGGGCCTCGACCTGGCTCTGAAGCAGCTCTTTATAGTCCGCGCCGGAGGTATTGTCCAGCTGCAAGCCGAGCGTCGCCATATCGGTGATGTAGGCCGGCTCCTGCATGGCCTTCTGCATCGCATCGTTCATAAAAGCAACGATCTCGGGAGAAACGTTCTTGGGGTAGAAATAGCCGCGCGCCGCAAAAGCGTGATACGCCTTGCCCGACGCTTCCTCAATGGTGGGGATATCCGGCATAAAGTCGGTGCGCGCGTCGGAGAAGACGCAGAGCACCTTCATCTCGCCGCTCTTATAATAGCTTTGCACGTCCGAGACCGAAGCGAAGAAGACGTCGGTGTCGCCGGCTAAGAACATGCTGCGCGCGTCAGAAGCACCGTTGACCGGCACCGTGGTGATCTTGGTGCCAAAGGTTCTGTTAAACCATTCCGCCGTGGTCGAGTCGCCGTCGGTGATGCCCACTGAGTTGGAAGCGATGAGCACGGGGTTGCTCTTGGCATATTCGATAAAGCTCGCAAGATCGCTGTAGCGGTTCTCATTGGCGCGGATGGCCATAACGTTATAATCAAGCACCTGATTGGTGATGACCTGAACGTCGTCGAGCGTATACTGGCGGGGGTTGTCGGGGTCGATCGCGCCCATGGCGTAGTTGTGGTTGATCAGGCCGATGGTGTAGCCGTCGTCATAATCGCCGGTGATCAGGTCGGTCCAGGCGATCCAGCCGCCCGAGCCGGTGTGGTTCTCAACAACAACGCTGACGCCCAGCTGCTTGGACAGTGCCGTCGCCATATAACGTGCGCCAAGATCGGTGCCGCCGCCTGCGGAGAAGGGACAAACCAGTGTGATGGTTTCTTTCGGGAAGCCATTGGGGCCGGCGCCGGTGGTATTACCCGCCGAGGCGCTGGACGACGCGTCGCCAGTCGAACTGGCGGGGGTACTGCCGGAGCTCGAGCTGCCGCAAGCAGCCAGTGACAGCGCCAGTACAGTGGCTACGCCTGCTGCAAGGAACTTTTTCATCTTTTTCCTTTTCCGCACTCCCATTTACACAAAGTTATATTTGTTTTTTCCAAGAAACGCTTGGAGTGGACTTTGCGTTTATTATAACGATATTACGAATTGTTTTACAAACATTTTTTTGAATGTCATCCAACAGTCAAAAGGCTGTAACAACATCATCTGGAGAACGATACAACAATATATCGGTTGTTATTATTCATGAAATTCCTGTTGGACAGCAATGCTTTGTCCTTTTTATACTACCCGTGTACGTTATGTCAAAGAAGATCCCCAAAGTAGTTAGATAAAGGATGAAGCACGATGAACAAGCGCGAACGCATTTACGCTGCGGTCAACCTGCAAAAAACCGACCGTTTGCCCTACTCTTTCTGGAGTCACCTGCCCGGAATTGATCTGGATGCCGCCCGACTGGCCGAGGCCACCTATCAGTTCTACAAGGCTTATGATCTGGATTTTATTAAAACGATGAACAACGGCATGTACCCGATCCAAGATTTCGGCTGTAAAATCGACTATTCAGAGATTGCACAGGGCGGCGTGGCCAAAATTGTCTCAACGCCGGTGCAGTCCCCTGAGGATTGGGACAAGCTGACGGTCTGCCCGGTCTCAGAAGGCAGTCTGGCCCGCGAGCTGGATAGCCTGAAGCAGCTGCTCGGCAAGGTCAAGGACGAGCATGTGCCGGTGGTCTTTACGTCTTTTTCGCCCATTACCATCGCCGACAAGCTGTGTGGCAAAAAGGTTTTAGAGCACATCCGGCAGGGCCACGGCGACAAGGTCAAGCGCGCGCTCGACGTCATTACCGAAACGACCGCCAATGTCGCAAAAGAAGCCATCAGCCTTGGGGCCGACGGCATCTTTTTTGCTTCTCAGATGAGCTCTTACGACGTTATGGAACCTGAATTATATCTTGAATATGGCAAGCCCTACGATTTGCAGGTGCTAAAGGCCGCTAAAAACGGCTGGATGAACACTATGCACGCG
>DALYYK010000368.1:0-3240 GCA_031983305.1 Candidatus Fimivivens sp.
ATCTCAATCGAGGATAGTGCCAGAATCATTTTATCGCGCGTCACCGGCAATGCCAATTGGCTTGGCGATATTCAGGAAAATGCCGTCGCCGTCATCTGGCGCATCCGCCTGCCGCGCGTATTATGCGGCATGCTGGTCGGCATGGCTTTAGGGATGTCGGGCGTCATCTTCCAGTCGATTCTTCAAAATCCGATGGCCGATCCCTACACGATGGGCGTGTCAACTGGCGCGGCGTTTGGGGCGAGCCTCTCGCTGTTTTTAAATATGACCTACGGTTTAATGCTGCCCGTGACGCCGGTCGGGCTGCTCTTTGCGCTCGCGACGCTGCACATGGTGGTCTATCTTTCGGGCAAGGGCGGCGGGCTTGTCACCGGCAATATGATTATTTCGGGTATGATTGTCAGCGCCATTTTTTCCTCCGGTATCAGTTTTTTGAAAATTATGGCGGGGGAGCAGGTTGGCGCCATCGTGTTCTGGTTGATGGGCAGCCTTTCGGCCAAGAACTGGAACGATGTGACGCTTTTAGCGCCGGTGGTGCTGAGCTGCGGGGCACTGGCCGTCTGGTTTGCCGACCGATTAAATATTATGAGTCTCGGCGAGCGGCAGGCTCTGAGCCTTGGCGTCAACGTGCGCCGTACCCGGCTCTTCTATCTGCTTTTAGGGGCGTTTATGACCGCCGTGTGTGTCTCAACCTGTGGCATTATCGGTTTTGTCGGGCTAATCGTGCCGCACATGCTGCGCTTTTGGCTTTCGGCCGACAACCGGCTGCTCATGCCGCTTTCAGGCCTTTCGGGCGCTCTGCTGCTGGGGCTCGCCGACAGCTTCGCACGACTTTTGGGTCAGGGGAATATTCCTGTTGGCGTGCTGACCACGCTGCTGGGCGGCCCGTTTTTTATCTATCTGTTCATCAAGCGCCAAGGGGGTGCAAGCCTTGGCTGAATTGCTTTGCGCCGATAGGCTGACCTTTTGCTATGGTGCGCAGCGGGTGCTTGACGATGTGTCCTTTTCGGTCCGCGAGGGGGAATATCTGTCGATTATTGGCGAGAATGGCAGCGGAAAATCGACGCTGATGCAGCTTTTAAGCGGCTATTTAGCGCCAGTATTCGGGCAGGTGCTATATCAGGGAGAAAGTCTGACCAAGCTGCCTCCCTTGCAGCGCGCCAGACATATCGCGATCATCGGCCAGAACACACCCGCGAATTTTCCGTTCACCTGCTTTGAGTTTGTGATGCTCGGGCTGCACCCGCACCGTGCGCGTTTTGAGCGCGTCGACGAACAGAGTCTTGAAACCATCAGCGCGGTCATGACACAGACCGGGATTCTGTCGCTGGCCGATAAGCCGATCACCCAATTAAGCGGCGGCGAATATCAGCGGGTGCTGCTGGCGCGCGCGCTCGCGCAGCGCCCCCGGCTGCTGCTGCTCGACGAGGCGATGTCCGATCTCGACGCCGCCGTCAAGATTAGGATGAACCAGTTTTTAAAGGGCCTTGTCCACAATGGGCTGACCGTGATCGCGGTCAACCACGATCTCTCAACCGCCTATAGCTGTAGCGACCGCGTCGTTGCGCTGCACGGCGGGCGGCTCGCGGCACTGGGCAGTCCTGAGGCGGTTTTTACCGAGGCATTTTTAGAAACGGTATTTGGTATCCGGGCACAGATTATCCCCGATAGGGGGCTTTGCGTTTACGACACGATACAATAGCCTGTTCTAAAGCCCAACCCACCTGTTTGCGGCGGGCTCGAGAACAGGTTTTACAGCACGAAAAGAGGTAGAAAAGATGAAACGAATGGGTACAATGCTGTTAGCGATGTCAGCGCTGGGCATCACGGTCTGCGGCGGCGAGAGAAAGCCAGCTCCGGCTTTTCAGAGCGCCGAACCGGCGACCCCGAGGCCTGAATTGCCCGCGCAGAACGCAGGCAAAAAGGTCATTTTGGTTGTGAGTTTTGGCACCAGCTACAACAAAAGCCGCGCCGCGACGATCGGCGCGATAGAGGCGGCCATCACCCGCGCCTTCACCGGCTTTGAGGTGCGCCGTGCTTTTACAAGCCAAATCATTATCAATAAACTCAAAAACCGCGACAACGAGCAGATAGATCGTGTCGGGGAGGCGATGAATCGTCTGATGGCCGACGGTGTTAAAACACTGGTGGTTCAACCCACCCACATGATGAACGGCTTTGAGTATGATGACATGGTCGAGATAGTGACATCGTTCAAAGACAAATTCGACACACTTTCGATCGGCGCACCGTTGCTGTCAAGCGACGCGGATTACGCCGAACTGGCTGGCATTCTAATGGCGGAGACCGCTCCCTATAACGCCGATAAGACCGCCGTTGTGTTTATGGGCCACGGCACCGAGCACCCCGCCAACGCGGCCTATGCCAAGCTCAATGGCGTTGTTAAAGCGATGGACAACACTAAAAATTACCACATCGGCACGGTGGAGGCTGAACCGACGCTTGAGGATATTATGGCCGAGGTGGCTCAGGGCGACATTGCCAAGGTGGTGCTGCTGCCGCTGATGATTGTCGCGGGCGACCACGCCAACAACGACATGGCCGGGGATGAGGAAGATTCGTGGAAGGCCAGGTTCAAGGGCGCGGGTTACGAGGTTGCGTGCGTTCTCAAGGGCCTTGGCGAATATGCGGGCATTCAGAAGATGTTTGTCGCACATACGCAAGACGCCATTGACGCGCTGGGGAAATAGCGGATGAATTATTTTTTTAACCTGATTAAAAGAAAAACGACCGCCGCGCTGGCGGTTCTATGCGGTATCGCGCTGGCCGCCTGCGCTGCCCCATCAGACGCGGTACCGGCCGCGTCGGATCGGTCCGTGGGTGCGGTAGTGATACAGTTTACCGACGACGACGGGCGTGAGATTCGGCTTGACGCTCCGTGCAGCCGCATCATCTCACTCTATTCGGCCCATACCGAGAATCTTTATGAGATCGGCGCGGGCGATAAGCTCATCGGCGTCTATACCGGCAGCATCTACCCGCCCGAGGCGGCGCTGCTGCCCGCCTTCGACTTTAAGGGCGACCCCGAACAGATTATCGCGGCGCAGCCCGATCTGTTGCTGATTCGCCCTTATATCAGCCGTACTGTGCCGGATTACATCGCCCAGATTGAGAGCGCGGGCATCCCGGTCGTCTCGCTTTATCCCGACAGCTACGACAAGTTTTCAGATTATATCGGAAAGCTTGCCGCGCTCACCGGCGCCCAGGAGACGGCGCAGC
>DALYYK010000369.1:0-3210 GCA_031983305.1 Candidatus Fimivivens sp.
CCATGCACAGCTACTGCGCTGGAAACCACGGTGAAATCAACGGCGGCTGGCGGCAGAACTACGGCTACGTCATTGAAACCGAGCGATATCGGTATTGCCTGCGCTGCAGCCCCGGTCAGGGCGACTATCACGCCTACCTGACCGCCTTTGACCTGCGCGTACAGCAAATACATATGGCAGGGAACACAGAACCCAATCATGAGACAACAATGGGAGGCATGACCTTATGAACAACGAACGCATGGCGAACTTTATTCGTTCGCAATACCCGCCCGGTACCCGCATCCGGCTGCAACAAATGAACGATCCTTACGCGCCGGTGCCGCCCGGTACCGAGGGCATTGTGGATTGTGTCGATGACATTGGCCAAATCCATATGAAATGGGATAACGGGCGCACATTGGCACTGATCCCCGGCGAAGATAGCTTCACAAAAATCGCACCTAAGCTGGAGACGTTAAAACTCTATATGCCGCTGACCGTCGTACAGTATGGGCGGGACGAATGGGGCTCGATGGATGAATACCCCGACACACTGGATCAAAGGACAATTCTGAGCTATAGCGATAAAATTTTTGCTGCCATCCTCAAGGAGCGTACGCCGGAGGAAACCGAACGCGGACTCATGCAGTACTATCACCGCGAGAAGGACGACGTCAATGAGAAGGTGCAGTCGCTCTTCTTCACGGTGGAGCAGGTCGGTAACCGCTTGATGGGCGTGGCAGTGTGCCGCGTTCAAGGCAGCTTAAACGATGAGGAGCTGAGTCAGCTCAAGGATTATGTCGCCGGTCAGGCGTCAGACGGCTTTGGAGAAGGGTTCGAGCAGCACCCAATCAAGGTTGACGGCGCCGAGCTGTATGTGAGCCTCTGGAATTCCAGTAGCCAATGGAATATCCAGACTGAGCAGGATCTGACGCAGATGTCAGCGGAAATCACGCCGGAGTCTCCCCGGATGGGAGGGATTCAGCTTGGATAAACAACACCAGCTTCCAAAGCAATGCCTGTTCCTAAACGCGGATGGTGAAATCATGCGCATTGAATATGGAAAACCGGGCTTCCAACGCTTCGAGCTTAGTACGGAAAATAAGCAAGCAAATCGGGAGATCGTCAATATCTATAACATGCAGCGCGGAATAACGGCCGAACAGGTGGAGCTGATGCATCAAGGGGCGCTGGTGGGTTGGCGGTCCCCCCATTTTACCGATGAGGACTCATACGAAAAAAACGACCGCATCTTTGAAGTGGAAATCAGCCGCCCCGGTTCCTTTGGCGCGCAAACGACCGCTACCCTCATGCTCCCCGCCGAGCCGTATGCGCTGTTGGACGCGCTGGATAAGGCGCGCATCACCGACGACCGTGTCATCTATTCCTCGGAGATCATCCAATGTGAGCTGGACTATCTGCCGCGAGTTATCGGTGCAAATACAAATTTGTATGAGCTCAATCATCTTGCGCAGCGGTTGTCCGCTATGAACGAGTGGGAATTGGACTGCTTCGAGGGCATAGTCATGATGGAGACCGGTCAAAGCGACCACGCCCTCGTCGCTATTGACCGCCTCATCAACATGACCCATAGCACAAAGCATTGCCAGATTGCCTACGGGGCCCATGACGATCTGACCCTCGGCAGGTTTTACGCTGACAATGATTTTGTGCAGGCGCTGGAGGGGCTGCCCGAAAAAATATTCGATTGGCTGGATTATGCCAAAATCGGCAAGGAGATGCGTGAAGATGAGGGCGGTGTGTTTACGCCTCGCGGATATGTTGTTCAGACCGGCGAGATTGCGGAGATCTATCAGAGTGGCAATGTAATTCCGTTGAAAAAACCGGATTATACTGTACTTCTCCGGATAACCAAGGGATATTTCAACGACTCCCAAGATGATAGCGATTTATTTGCTTTGCTGAAACTCCCTGCCAACGATGAGGCGTTTTCTCAAGCTTTGGAAGTGGTGGAGGCAGCATCGCTGGAGGAATGCGCGTTTTTCGCTACAGATTGCATCGTGCCCTATCTGACAGAGAAAATCAACGATGAATTATATGAATCGGAGGGTGACCGGTACGGCGCAGTCAATGAACTGGCACAGCAGCTCCGCCGTATTATGGAGGGGAACAGGATTCCGACCTACAAAGCAATGCTGGAAGCCGCTCCCAAGGATCTCTCACTGGAGGAAGCGATGGATCTTGCGGGACAGACTGTTGATTTTCGACTTCTGCGGGAAATCCCGTCCCCCGTAGAGTACGCCCAAGCCGAACTCATAAAACATGACATTCCGCTGAAGGATGTGCTGATAGGCAGCAAAGATCTCTATAACTACGGTCAGAAGTTGATGGAGGCGCAGGGTGCGATGCATACCGATTACGGCGTACTGCTATCAGAGGATGGGATGACGGTGGCGCAATGCCTTGGGCGCCCCGGTCAGCAGATGGAAATGAAAATACTATGAGGACGGTCTATGATCGAAAAATAATCTCAATTTAAATATCTCGCCGAAGCTCCGTGCTCCGGCGAGATATTTCTCAGTATCTAATCTTCTATATACTCCGCAATATCTTCTAAACGACAATTTAATATCTTGCAAAGATCCTCTACCGTTCGCATGCTCAAATATTTATTGTTCTTCATTCTTGTCAATGTATTGGGACTTATATGATGTTTTTCCCGCAGCATGTATGTCGTGACACCTTTACGCTTGAGTGTTTCCCAAAATGGCGCATAGCTAATCAATTAAATCACCTCTTGATTTTATCATAAGAGGTGATTTATAATTAGAACATGTATTATAAATAATACATGTATTAAATGTGGTGTGGCAATAGCATGAACAGCACGAGCCGTTGGCAGATTAAGGACAGGCATCGCCTGTGTGGAGGCCGAAGCTTTTTTGTGGTACGCAGTCCCTCCTTGTTTATATGGTGCTGTATTCATGTATTGTAAGGGGCCCTCCTTCTTAGAAAGAGGCCCCCTTTCTTTATTCAGCTCTCATTCAAAAAGCTTGGTAACGGGGATGTTTAGAGCTTTCGCAATATCCAATAGCGCAATTAAGCCCGGAACAGCCTTAGCGGTTTCAATCTGCTGAATGTGGTTGCGGCTGTACGAGGTCATTTCGGCAAGCTGCAACTGGGTGAGCCCCTGCTGCTTGCGGTAGAACATGATTTTGAGCCCGATTGCCGCCAATTCTTTGTGATGCTTCTCTTCCATGCAAGATC
>DALYYK010000370.1:0-3204 GCA_031983305.1 Candidatus Fimivivens sp.
GCGGGCAAAACCGGTACCTCGGACAACGACTATAACGAATGGTTTATCGGCGTGACCCCCTATTATGTCGGTGTGTGCTACCTCGGCTATGACGAGATGGAGACGATCAACTATTCAGGCTACTACTACCCGCCACCCCTGATCTATCGCAATGTCATGGCGCCGATTCACGCCAACCTGCCGGTAATCAGCTTTACCGATTCGCCCAACGTGGTGGAACGCACCTACTGCACCGAATCGGGCCTGCTGGCCTCAGACAAGTGCACGAGCACAGCGTCGGGTTGGTATAAGCTCGATGCCCTGCCGGAGGTTTGCACGCTCCACGACGAGAAGGAAGAGGAAGACGGCATCGAGCGCTTTGATCCCAATTCCAACATTTCTTATTGGGATTGGCTCAGCTCCCGCTATCCCTTCGATGACAACGATTAGGCTGGATGTCGGCATAACAAAACAGCGGCCGATGCCTCGGTCACATAAAAGGACTTTACCCGCAAGGGTAAAGTCCTTTTTCAGACTGTCCGGTGTTGGACATAAAAAGCCATACTTTTGGTGATCGTAATACGGCAGTGTTTGTTTTGCACAGAAACTCAGCAACAGCCCCCAACCCCCTGGCCTCTACAGGGGACAGAGGAGAACGGCGGAGCCCGCAGCGGACATTTATACCGCCCACAGCGACCAGCGCGGCCGCTCGACCATGCGCATATATGCGCACGGTCAGAACCCTCCTGAAGGGGATTAAAGAATAAGGCTTTGGTGATTTGAGGATGTTACCTTCCCACCCGGCGGCAGTGGGTGTGCATCAGATTCGTTAGGTGATTGCGCGCGCCACTTGGCGTTGTGGTGCTTCTTGGGGCGCGGCGGCGCTTGGCGCGCCGCCGTACGGGTAACGCATATATAATAATACTGCTGCTTACTAAAAAATAAAGCCAGCACCGTTTTGGCGCTGGCTTTTGCATTATTCGCTTATTGTTGAAGGGTTTATACGTCTGCTGCGGCTACATAGCCTGTTCACTCCCACAGCGGAACCTAGTGATTATCACAGGTGGCGCAGTTGTCACAGTGGTGCGGGTCGTCGATGATTTTGCCCACAATCGGCTCGGGATCGACGCCCTGTCTGCGGTAATAGTCCGAGAGCGCGGCGCGCACCGCCTGTTCGGCCAGCACCGAGCAATGCACCTTGACGGGGGGCAGGCCGTCGAGCGCCGTAATAACGGCCTTGTTCGAGAGCTGAAGCGCCTCCTCGAGCGTCTTGCCCTTGATGAGCTCGGTGGCCATCGAGCTGGTCGCGATTGCCGCGCCACAGCCGAAGGTCTTGAACTTGACGTCTTCAATGACGCCCTTGTCAATCTTAAGATACATCTTCATGATATCGCCACAAACCGCGTTGCCGACCTCGCCGACGCCATTGGCGTCCGCAAGCTCGCCGACATTGCGCGGGTTGGAAAAATGATCTAACACCTTTTCAGAATACATCATATCGATCACACGTCCTTTATCTGTTGTAAAGATTATTGTTGTTGGGCCATCAGTTTTTCCCACACGGGGGACATCGCGCGCAGGCGGGCGATGATGGGCGGCAGCTCGGAGAGAATGTAATCGACATCCTCGTCGGTGTTGTCGTCGCTGAGCGAGATGCGCAGCGAGCCGTGCGCGATCTCATGCGGCAGGCCGATGGCCAGCAGCACATGGCTGGGGTCCAGCGAGCCGGAGGTGCAGGCCGAACCCGAGGAGGCGCAGATGCCCTTCATGTCGAGCATCAGCAGCATCGATTCGCCCTCAATGCCCTCAAACGAGATGTTCAGGCTGCCGGGCAGGCGATGCTCACGGCTGCCGTTTAAGCGGCAACGGGGAATTTCGCTTAAAATACTGTCGATCAACCGATCACGCATTGCTTGGCGACGCGCGTTGCGGACCGCCATATCGGTCGTAGCAAGCTCAATGGCGGTGCCGAGCGCGACGATTGAGGCGAGGTTCTCGGTGCCCGCTCGGCGGCTGCGCTCTTGTGCGCCGCCGTCCATAAAGGTCTCGAGGACAACGCCGTTGCGGACATATAGCACGCCAATGCCTTTAGGCGCATGGATCTTATGCCCCGACAGCGCCAGCAGGTCGATGTTCTGGGCGACGACGTCGATCGCGACATTGCCGACCGCCTGCACGGCGTCGGTATGGAACGGCACCTTGGCCGCGCGGCAGACCGCGCCGATTTCAGGGATGGGCAGCACGGTGGCGATCTCGTTGTTGGCGTACATAATGCTGACCAGCGCGGTATCGGGGCGGATGGCCGCCTTGACCTGCTCGGCCGAAATCAGCCCCTCGCTGTCAACCGGCAGATAGGTCACCTCAAAGCCCTGCTTCTCCAGCGTTTGGAAAGAGTGCAGAACGGCGTGATGCTCAAAGTTGGTGGTGATCAGATGTTTTTTGCCCTTCTTAGCGCCCGCAGCGGCCGCGCCCTTGATGGCCCAGTTGTCCGATTCGGTGCCGCAGGAGGTGAAGAAGATCTCATTGACCTTTGCGTTTAGCGCCTTCGCGACCTTCTCACGGGCGGCGTCCAGCGCGGCCTTGGCCTCGCGTCCCTTGGAATAAACGCTGGAAGGGTTGCCGTAATGTTCGGTCAGATAGGGCAGCATAGCTTCCAGCACAGGTTTCGACACTGCGGTTGTAGCGGAATTATCCGCGTAAACAAAACGTTTTTCCATGATAAATCCTCCAAAAGCGAAATATCGCTGCTTAATACGGTTGCTTCAGTCAAAGGGTTGCACGGTTTGGCACCGTCAACACAAGGTCTGCAAAGAAATTTCAGGCGATAATGCCGTCGGACTTAGTCGAAATGGCGGCGGCGGTTACAACGCCTGTCAAATAACGGCCATTAATATAAGAATGCCTCAAAACAAAGAAGCTATACTTTTTTGGTCGACTTTATTGTATACCTTATTCGTATAAAATGCAATAGCTTTGGCTAACATTTTTGAAACTTTTTACTCTCGGCGACCGCCAGCCGGTCGCAGCGCTCGTTTTCAGGGTGCTCGTTGTGTCCTTTAATCCATACAAACCGCACCTCGTGCCGCTCTAACAGCGTCAATAGCTGCTGCCAGAGATCGACGTTTAAGGCGGGCTTTTTGTCGGCCTTGACCCAGCCGCGCGCGCGCCAGCCGCGGGCCCAGCCTTTTTCAACCGCGTCGGTGACATATTTAGAATCGCTGTAAA
>DALYYK010000371.1:0-3188 GCA_031983305.1 Candidatus Fimivivens sp.
TCATGCCGTTAAAGCGGGCAACGCTGCTAAAGGGCGTGCGGAGCGGCTATCAATTAACGCGAATGCCCGAGCAGATAACCGCACGGTGGTTTTACCGGCGGAACCATCACTGTTTGGCTGTTGTATCAGACGGTTTGTGGGAACACGCCCGGTACCAGGGCGACCGCGCGGCTATCTGCGTTTTGGCTATTGAATAGAACAGTCGGAAGGGGCGCCCCCCAGCCATCTCATTAAACACAGAGCGGAATTTACTACAATACCGCACAGAATAGGAGAAACCAATGGATTTTAACACGTTATGTATTCATGGCAGCACGGTTAAATATGACCGAACGGGCGCGGTCAGCGTCCCGATTTTTCAGTCCGCGACCTTTGTACATCCGGCGGTCGGTCAAAGCACCGGCTATGATTATTCCCGGGCGCAAAACCCGACCCGCGAGCATCTTGAAATAACCGTCGCCAAGCTGGAGGGCGGCTGCGACGCATTGGCCTTTTCGACCGGCATGGCCGCCATCACAGCGCTGATGGAGCTGTTTGCGCCCGGCGATCACATCGTTTGTTCCGATGATCTCTACGGCGGCTCGCACCGGCTGTTCCATCATATTTCGATGAAAAACGGCCTTTTGTTCGACGCGGTGGACACAACAGCGCCCGAGCAGGTGGCGCAGAAAATCCGCCCCGAAACAAAGGCGGTGTTTATCGAGACGCCCACCAACCCGATGATGCAGGTGACCGATATCGCCGCCATCGCCCGAATCTGTAAAGCGCACGGCCTGCTTTTGATTGTGGACAACACCTTTTTGACGCCCTATTTTCAAAAGCCGCTGAATCTGGGCGCCGACGTGGTGATACACAGCGGGACGAAATATCTCGGGGGGCATAACGATACGCTGGCCGGCTTCCTCGTCGTAGCCGATACCGGCCTAGCTGAACGGCTGCGTTTTATCTACAAAACCACGGGGGCCTGCCTCGCTCCGTTTGACAGCTGGCTGCTGATCCGGGGCATTAAGACGCTGCCGGTCAGGTTGGAGCGGCAGCAGCAAAATGCCGCCAAAATAGCCGACTGGCTGCAACAGCGGCCGCAGGTCAAGCAAGTGTATTACCCCGGGCTGCCGTCTCACCCGGGTTATGCCATAGCCAAAGCGCAGGCGACCGGCTTCGGCGCGATGCTCTCGTTTGAAACCGACACCGCCGAAACGGCGCTGACGCTTTTGGAACGAGTGCGGGTTATTCAGTATGCCGAAAGTCTGGGCGGCGTTGAAAGCCTGATGACCTTCCCCATGCTGCAAACCCATGCCGATGTGCCGCAGGCAGAACGGGAGGCTAAGGGCATCACCGACCGGCTGCTGCGCCTGTCGGTCGGGCTGGAGGCGGCCGAAGATCTGATTGAGGATTTAAAACAGGCGTTGGGAGGAACACAGGATGTCTATTAATTTTGATGAAGTGATTTACCGGCGTAATACCGACAGCTTAAAATACGACTTTGCACAAAAGCGCGGCATGCCTGCCGATATCCTGCCGCTTTGGGTGGCGGATATGGATTTTGCAGCGCCCCCCGCCGTGCGGCAGGCGCTGGCGGACCGTGCCGCACATGGCATCTTCGGCTACAGCGACGCGGCGGACGACAGCTACTACAACGCGCTGTCGCGCTGGTATTCCGAGCGCTTCGGCTGGCAGGTCCGGCCCGAGTGGCTGATTAAAACGCCCGGTGTGGTATTTGCGCTCTGCGCCGCCATACGCGCACTGACGCATGAGGGTGACGCAGTGCTGATTCAGCCGCCGGTTTACTACCCTTTCAGCGAATCGATACTGGAAAACAACCGCAAGCTGGTCACCAATCAGCTGGTGTATGCCGACGGCAGATACAGCGTGGATTTAGCCGATTTTGAGCGGCAGATTGTCACGCACGGCGTCAAGCTGTTTATGCTGTGCAGCCCGCATAACCCCGTGGGCCGCGTCTGGGCCGAGGCCGAACTGACCGCCATGGGCGACATCTGCGTTAAGCACGGCGTCTATATCGTCGCTGACGAAATCCACGCCGATTTTGTTTATCCCGATCACCACCCTCTGGTCTTTGCCAATCTTAAACCGGCGTTTTCGGCTATAGCGATCACTTGTACGGCGCCGTCCAAGACCTTTAATCTGGCGGGGCTTCAAATTTCGAATATCTTTGTGGCCAATGCCGATGTCCGGCGCTGTCTGCGCAAGGCAATCAACCGGGTCGGCTACAGCCAGCCGAACGTGATGGGGCTCATCGCCTGCCGCGCCGCTTATGCGCAGGGCGCCGAATGGCTGGACGCGTTAAAGACATATCTGTCGGGCAATCTCGCCTTCGTCCGGCATTTTTTAGCCGAGCACCTGCCGCAAATTCATCTGGTCGAGCCGGAGGGCACCTATTTGATCTGGCTGGACTGTTCGGCGCTGGAACTGACCGACCAGGCACTCGACGACCTGATGGCGCATAAGGCCGGCCTGTGGCTGGACGGCGGAACGATGTTCGGCGCGGGCGGCGAATCTTTTCAGCGCATCAATATCGCCTGCCGGCGCGAAACGTTGCAGGATGCCATGCAAAGGCTCAAAAAAGCGGTGGATACGTTATAGCCCGCCCGCTCTGCTTTGACTAGCACCGGCCATCCGATAAAATGGACAAAAGAGAGCTTCTTTGCCGATGCGCGGCCTTTCTGCCTCTGACCGTAAAAAAAGGCCTTGGACAGAATAACTGTTTAGAATAACGCCGACGGATTCAAAGTAGTTTTTAAAAAAGCAACTATCTTAAGGGCTTGCTGTTTGTCAATTTAAAACGGCAAGCCCTTGCGTTTATAAGCGTTCCTCACCTTGAGATCTCAAAACGGATGAAACAATACAAGATAATCAAAGGCCTGCGCACCGATGCGGCACTGCAGACAACGCAAAAAAACACCCTGCCCTCCTATTACGCAGAGCAGGGTGTAATTGAGCATACCTATAAAAAAATTAGCGCATATGGGCTTTCGGGGCAGCAATATTTTTGGCGCTGCCCTTGGTGCAAAAAACTGCTTTTTCGTGTTGTTGAACAGCGCGAATTCTCCGGGTTCAGCGCTGTGGAATCGACCCCGTCCGGCCATACTGTGAGACAGCTTGGTTCTGACGCGGATATTATCGTTGATTAACCTGAAAACAGCCCGGCATTACGAGATTATTTTTCTCGC
>DALYYK010000372.1:0-3181 GCA_031983305.1 Candidatus Fimivivens sp.
GATCAACGGCTCTGCGGTCGCCAACGTGGTGACCACCGGCGCATTTACAATTCCGCTGATGAAAAAGACCGGTTATTCGGCTGAGTTTGCAGGCGCTGTTGAGTCCTCGGCTTCGGTTGGCGGTCAGCTTTTGCCGCCGGTCATGGGCGCGGCGGCGTTTATTATGGCCGAAATGCTGGGCGTCAGATATTCTGAGATTATCGTGTGTGCGGCGGTTCCCGCGTTGCTGTACTACGCCGGTATTCTCGTACAGGTTCAGCTTCGCGCCTCGAAGGATGGGCTGATGGGTATTCCCAGGGATAAGCTGCCCCGTGCCGGTGCCATCATGAAGGAGCAAGGCCATCTGCTGATTCCGATTGCTTTCCTGCTGATTATGCTGTTCTTCTCAGGTACCACCGTAATCTTCTCGGCGTTTTATACGATCATTGTCACAATATTGGTGTCGATGCTCAGAAAATCTACCCGCATGAGCCTGAAGGATATCATCGACGCCCTGGCGGAGGGCGCCAAGTCCACGGTGGCTGTGGCGATTGCCTGCGCCTGCGTCGGCATGATTATCGGCGTTTCTTCCAAGACCGGCTTCGGCCTCAACATGGCTAACGCCATTATTGCGTTGGGCGGCAAGAGCCTGATCTTTACGCTGGTCTTCTCAATGATCACCTGTATGATTTTGGGCATGGGTCTGCCGTCTATTCCGGCCTATATCATCACCGCAACCATTGCCGCACCCGCGCTGGCGAAGCTGGGTGTTTCTGAAATGGCGGCGCATCTGTTCGCTTTCTACTTCGCAATGTTTGCAAACATTACACCCCCCGTCGCGCTGGCCTCCTTTGCCGCCGCGGGCCTTTCGGGCGGTAATGCCGTCAAGACAGGCTTGCAGTCGGTTAAGCTGTCTATCGCGGGATTTATTGTGCCGTATATGTTCGTCTATTCCCCCCAGCTATTGCTGATTAACACCACCTTGCTGGAGGGCATCTGGGTGACGATTGCCGCATGCGTAGGGGTCTTTATGATCGGCGCGGCCGTTGAGGGCTATCTGTTTGCCCGCATTAACCTGTTGTTTCGCGCCATGCTGTTTGTAGGCGCGCTGCTGTTGATTGATACCGGATTTTGGACCGATGTCGGCGGATGTGCGATACTGGCAGTCGTCATGGTGTGGCAATATAGCTTTGCGCGACACCGGGCCGTTGTCTAAAGCGGCAATCTGTTCGAAATCTGAGGCAGGACGACGCAGCGGGTTAAAACGTACTATTACACAACGAAAAACCGCGTCAGATATAATTCTGACGCGGTTTTAAACTGGTGAGCCACCGGGGATTCGAACCCCGGACCCTTTGATTAAAAGTCAAATGCTCTGCCAACTGAGCTAGTGGCTCAAATGATGCTTGTCTAGTATATCAACTGTGAGGGCGTTTGTCAATAAGCTACAAAAAATTATTAAATATCTAGTCGTAGGGTGCTATTGGACGCAGAAAAGCACTTTAAAAGCGTTTAAAAGGAATGAAAATTTCTGATATCCCCGCCCGCCATGTTGCTCTTATTAGGCAAAGCATGTAAAATATAAATGCAATGTTTAGCAGTTGTGCTGTTAAAACGGTCACAATATCATTAAACCGAGGTGTCTGGAAGTGAAAAAAGTAATCGCAATTTTTGCATTTGTATTTGTTGCCGGTATTCTGGCGGGCGGCGCGTTTGAGTGGCTATCCGATCACAGCGTAAAAAATATCTCGAAGGATCGTGCCGATGCCGCTGCCGCGAACACACAATCCGCGTCACAGTTTGAGCGCGTTAGCCAAAGTCAGGCTCCAGAAAAGACGAAGCCATCCCGAAAAGAGCATCTTGTTACCAATCCTGATAAAGTATGCGAGACGCCCGATTGCGGAAGAGCAGTATTTGTGACATATAAAGGCAAGGAGCTTTGTGTAAAATGTTATGGAGATGCTAAAAACCGGGATACCGAGCATTAATAAGCGCATTTTAGGCAATCAATAAATAGATGGGCGTAGGGAGGAGGGTGCGCGATGGGGCTGGCTTTGGATGACGAACTAACCAGCATCAGCGGGATTGGTGATAAAAAAGCGCAGCTTTATCGAAAACTGGGCGTTGACACTGTGCGGCGTCTGCTGCTGCACTTGCCGAGAAGTTATGTCGATCTCACGCGGATTTCTGAAATTGCGCAGTGCGAAATCGGTAAGCCCTGCGTTATACGTGCCGAGGTACTTAAAAAATCGCGTGAGCAGCGCATTCGGAAGGGCTTATCCGTTTTCAAGGTGGAGGTCTGCGACGGTGAAGAAACGCTACTACTCACCTTTTTTAATACAAAATTTGTGGTGGAGGCCCTTAAAATAGGGCAGAGCTATCTGTTTTACGGCGTCATAAGCGGTACGCTGCTCAAGCGGGAGATGAGCGCGCCCCAGATTTTGCCGGAGCGCTGGCTCGGGCGGCTGATGCCCGTCTATTCGGTCTGCGCAGGAATATCCTCCCGTGTGGTCGCGCAGGATATCCAACGAGCGATCACCGCTCTGTCTGAGCCAGTGCCTGATTCGCTGCCGCAGGCATTGCGTGAAAATGTCGGACTGCCCGAGCTGGATGCGGCGATTCGCATGGTGCACGCGCCCGAATCGCTGCAGCAGTGCGAGGAAGCGCGTGGGCGCATTCTTTTTGAAGAGCTGCTGATCCTCTCGTCCGCGATGTTGCGGCTGCGCTCGTCGCGTGTTGATCAACAAACAACGCCGTTACAGGTGGTGGAGCTGCAAGCCTTTTTTGACAGCCTGCCCTTTACGCCAACCGAGGGACAGCAGACGGCAATTGCCGATATCCAGCGCGATTTAACCGCCGGAACTGTGATGAACCGCCTGGTTCAGGGCGACGTCGGCTCGGGCAAGACGCTGGTGGCGGCTGCCGCCGCTTACATGCTATGGCAAAACGGGCGGCAGACCGCGCTGATGGCGCCTACCGAGCTGTTGGCCGAACAGCATTACAAAACGTTGACCCGGATGTTGACGCCGTTTGGCATTCGCGTTGCGCTAATGACCGGCTCGCTTAAAGCGGCGGCGCGGCGCGCGCAGGATGCCCAGATTGCGTCGGGTGAATATGACGTCGTCGTCGGCACCCACGCGCTGCTGTCCGGCAGCACCGAATTTGCGTTGCTCGGCTTGGTTGTCACCGATGAGCAGCACCG
>DALYYK010000373.1:0-3164 GCA_031983305.1 Candidatus Fimivivens sp.
ATTTAATGCTGCAATCGGGGTGCTCTTCTTGAAAGTCCTTGACAATCGGCGGAAGAATATGGGTGCAAAAGAAAGAAGGCGCACCAACATTAAGATCATATTGCTTCTTGCGGCGAATATCATCGCAGAAGTCTTCAATTTCTCTGTGGATATTATAAATACGCTGAAAATATTCTAAAAGCAATTGGCCGTGGTGCGTTGGCCTTAAAGGCGCTGATCCCCGGTCAAAAATGACAATACCCAGCTCTTCTTCTACCTTCTTGACAATTTTACTCAGGGCAGGCTGCGTGATATGGGCCTTTTCAGCCGCCCGGGAAAAGCTGCCTTGCTGATAGACCTTGAGCACATATAATATATCCCCTATATTTAGCATGCATTTCACCCCCTGTGCCCCCCGACATCCTATCAAACGCTTGTCAACTCATCGACTATCATTTTAGTCGGTCTTCACATAGAATGCAAGCCCTCCCTTGATTTGGGATGCGGCTGCGGTCTTAAAATTCTTTATCCGACCAAGAATTTTGAGGCGATGCTGCCGCTGATTTTACCACATGGCCGTTAGCCTAAAAATACTGATGGTGGCGGGCTTGTTCAAAACGTTAAATTCAGAACTTTAAAGCGCTATAATTTATATGAAGTTAAACATTGACTTTTTCGTTTCAAATGTTATAATAAATCCATTATTCCGATTTAAAGCTTTAAAGCGAAAATATTGTTGATTAGGAGAATCTGAAATGAAAAAGTTATTAGTACTTATTCTGTCTATTGCAACAGCTTTGAGTCTCGCGGCTTGTGGGAATACAAGCAGCGGATCATCGGCTTCCGAAAATGCCTCTTCGGTGTCTAGCGCGGAGAGTGTTTCCAGTGCAGGCAATACCGACAAGATCTTTCATGTTGGCATATCCCAGTTGGTGCAGCACGAGGCGCTGGATGCGGCCACAAAGGGCTTTAGGGACGCGCTGTCTGACAAGCTGGGCGATAAAGTTATATTTGACGAGCAAAATGCCGCCGGAGATTCGGCGACCAGTGCCACCATCGCCAATCAGTTTGTTGCCAGCAAATATGACTTGATACTGGGCAACGCAACACCGGCTTTGCAGGCGGCTGTTTCGGCTACCGATACGATTCCGGTACTCGGAACCTCCATCACCGACTATGCCACTGCGCTGGACATCGATAATTGGACCGGTGTAACAGGCTACAACGTTTCCGGTACCTCTGACCTGGCGCCTCTGGATAAGCAGGCTGAAATGATTAAGGCGCTTTTCCCCGATGCGAAGAAGGTGGGCATTTTGTATTGTTCCGCGGAGCCGAACTCTAAGTATCAGGCTGAGACGATTAAAAAGTATTTGGCGGATATAGGCTATACCATCACCGACTTCACCTTTGCGGACAGCAACGACGTTACCGCCGTTACCCAGAATGCCTGCGCCAACAGCGATGTTATCTATATCCCCACGGACAATACCGCCGCTTCTTGCACCGAGGCAATCAACAATGTTGCAGAACCCGCCGGTATCCCGATTGTTTCGGGTGAAGAGGGTATTTGCAAAGGCTGCGGTGTTGCGACCCTGTCCATCAGCTATTATGATATCGGCCGTACAACAGGCGAAATGGCTTATGAGATTCTTGTCAACGGGGCCGATATCTCCACAATGGCCGTTCAATTCGCCTCGGATACGACCTACAAATATATGCCTGACCGTGCTGAAAAACTCGGTGTAAAAATTCCCGAAGGTTACACTGCTATCGAGAGCAAATAATAGTGCTAAAGGCTTTTTTGAACATTGAAGGGGTGCTGTTGAAATATAGCACCCCTCATTTTCAGAAATAGATATATCTTAAAGTGCATCGCCTATCAGCGACGGAAATTAACCATTCGCTTGGGCTTAATGGTATAATTCTATGACTTGGTTTTGTTTTCTGTATTTCAATTAGGAGGAAAAATAATGAGCTATTTTGCGGCCCTTAACCCGCTAAACCTTATAAATGCCCTTCCGGGCTGTATTGCTCAGGGCCTGATCTGGGGCATTATGGCGTTGGGGGTTTATGTGACCTTTCGCCTGCTGGATTTTGCAGATTTGACCGTTGACGGGTCCTTTGCGACCGGCGGCGCTGTCACCGTTATGCTGACGCTTGCGGGCTTTCCGGTACCGATGGCGTTATTTATTGCTGTGCTTGCCGGCTTGGCGGCAGGTCTTATCACGGGATTGCTGCATACTGCTTTGGGAATTCCGCCGATTCTTTCAGGCATTTTGACTCAGATCGCGTTGTATTCCGTTAATCTGCATATCATGGGAATGGCCGCCAACCAGGCGATCAGTATTAAAAAATATAAGCTGCTTATTTCACTGATGCATGTTTCCAAGGCAATTCTGATTGTCAGTCTTTTCGCCGCTGTTCTGATTGCCGTCTTATACTGGTATTTTGGCACCGAGCAGGGATGTTCGATCCGGGCTACCGGATGCAATCCGGCTATGAGTAAGGCCAATAGCATCAACATCGACTTTACCAAGGTTTTGGCGTTGGCCCTCTCCAATGGTATTGTTTGTCTTGCAGGCGGACTTATGGCGCAGTATCAGGGATTTGCCGATATCAATATGGGGCGCGGCGCTATCGTCATCGGTCTGGCCGCTGTTATCATTGGCGAGGTGTTCGGCGGTTTTATACTTAAAAAATTTCCGAACTTTGCGCTTCGTATGGTTTTTGTGGTGCTCGGCGGTGTTATTTACTATATCGTTGTCGGCGTGGTGCTTTGGCTGAAGTTGAATTCCAACGATCTAAAGCTGTTCACCGCCATCATTGTCGCGGTTTCTCTGGCGGTTCCTTATCTTCAGGGGAAGCGTAGAAGTTCCTTCAGGCGTACCGCAAAATCATCTGAAGCAGCGTTAAAAGCGCTGTGCGACAAGGGGGCGCTGTGATATGCTAAGGGTTATTGATGTTCACAAGACCTTTAATGCGGGTACCATTAATGAAAAAACAGCTTTAAACGGTGTCAACCTGCATCTGAACCCCGGCGATTTTTGCACCGTTATCGGCGGCAACGGCGCCGGTAAATCGACGACCCTGAATGCGGTTGCGGGCGTTTGGCCTGTTGATCAGGGGGCCATCGTGCTGGATGGCCAGAATATTACCGGCGTTCCGGAGCATAAAAGAGCCGCTTA
>DALYYK010000374.1:0-3142 GCA_031983305.1 Candidatus Fimivivens sp.
CGGCCGCGCGCTCAAGCAACGTGTTCTTGACGACAAAATAGTCAACACCCGCCTCGCGCAGCTCGCGCCGCAGCTTGGTATCGTCGGCAACGGTAATTCCCTTGTAGTCCACAAGAACACCGGCGACGGAACCCTGAAGCTTGGTCACAAGATCAGCAACAACTTCCTGCTTTTGGGCTAAAATCTTTTCACTGGGCATTTAATTCACCTCCTGTGATGGGTTGCGGTATCAAATCCAAAGAAGAAAGCAAAAAAGCTCCTCCCACAATCTTGGGAAGGAGCTTAAACAAACACATCAGTTAAACTTCATGGTTTGCACTCATTCCTCGGCAGGCGGGAACCCCCTTATGTGCATGTGCACACCTGCTGTCTTTGGATCGTGACAACGCAAATAATATACCACAACAATCTATCTTTGTCAACATTTTTTAAAACCAAATATAAACAATATATGCCGGCATAGCACACCCGTTTATTCCGCCTTATAGCACCGCTTGCCCGACAGCATCATCATATGCGCCTTGTTGGGCTCAATCTCAGCTTTAACAACCTGTTCCTCCCAGTTTGCTGGCGCAACCTCTTCAATCGAGATGGTAATCGCCTCCTGACGACAGCCCCAAACCTCTAAAAGAAGGTCATTGATTCGCTCGACAACCGTTTCTTTGACAGCCTGATCCTTCGGGAAAGTCTTAATCGCAATATAAGGCATCTTGAAATCTCCTCTCCTATTGGTCTTATCGCTCTTTTCAAAGAATAGCACAACAAAAGGCGCGCCGCAACAGTTTTTCTGTAACGGCGCGCCTAACTTGACCGCACGGTTGAGCGTTATAGCAGGCTGTGCCGCTTACTTCTCAACAGGCAGGTTGGTTCCCTGGAACTTAGAGGGGTTGATCTTCACGCCGGGGCCCATGGTGGTGGCGACGACGCAGCTCTTGACATACTGACCCTTGGCCGCGGCAGGCTTGGCCTTAACCACGGCGCCCATAAGCGCGTCAAAGTTCTCCTGTAGCTTCTGGGTGCCGAAAGAGACCTTGCCGATCGGGCAGTGGATGATGTTGGTCTTGTCAAGGCGGTACTCAATCTTACCGGCCTTGGCTTCGACAACCGCTCTGGCAACATCGGGGGTAACGGTACCGGCCTTGGGGTTGGGCATCAGGCCGCGCGGGCCGAGAACCTTACCAAGACGGCCGATAACGCCCATCATGTCGGGGGATGCGATGACGACGTCGAACTCAAGCCAGCCCTCGGACTGGATCTTCGCGACATATTCGTCGGAGCCGGCGTAGTCGGCACCCGCGTCGAGCGCCTTCTGAACGTTGTCGCCCTTGCAGAACGCAAGTACGCGAACGGTCTTGCCGGTGCCGTTGGGCAGCACAACCGCGCCGCGAACCTGCTGGTCGGCATGGCGGGAGTCAACGCCCAGGCGGATGTGCAGCTCGACGGTTTCATCGAACTTGGCCCTTCCGGTCTTTAAGCACAGGTCCAATGCTTCTTCAGTTTCATAGAGCTTCAGCGCCTCGACAAGCTTGGCACTTTCAGCATATTTTTTTCCGCGCTTCATTGCAAATCCTCCTTCTTAGTCAATCACTTCAACGCCCATGGAACGTGCGGTACCGGCGATCATGCTCATGGCAGTCTCGATACTTGCAGCGTTGAGGTCGGGCATCTTGGTGGTTGCGATCTGGCGAATCTGCTCGCGGGTAATCTTGCCAACCTTGTTCTTGTTGGGCACGCCCGAACCGCTTTCGACTCCGATCGCTTTCTTGATCAGAACCGCCGCGGGCGGGGTCTTGGTGATAAAGGAGAAGGAACGGTCGGCGTAAACGGTGATGACAACCGGAATAATCATACCGATTTCACCCTTCGTGCGCTCGTTGAACTCCTTGGTGAATGCCATAATATTGACGCCGTGCTGGCCGAGAGCCGGTCCGACAGGCGGGGCCGGAGTTGCCTTTCCGGCGGGAATTTGCAGCTTTACATAGCCTACAACCTTTTGTGCCATTTTAACTTGCACCTCCAAAATTAGTGGTTAATTTGCGGGGCATGCTTGACCCCTCCCACAGGCTGTCGACAAAGACAGCCTATTCGCGAAATCAATCGCATTTGCTTAAAAATAGACGCTAAATAAGCGCGGACACCTGCTCGAGCGCAAGCTCGACCGGCACGTCCTTGCCCATCATCGAAACGGTGACCCGCACGAGACCTTTTTCCTTCTCAATGCTGTTGACCCTTCCGATAAATCCGCCAAAGTAGCCGTCGATGATCGAAACATTATCGCCAACCGAGAAATTGATCTCGATTTCGTTTTTCTCCACGCCAAGACGCTGCACCTCTTCATCGGTCAGCGGAACAGGCTTTGAGCCCGGACCCACAAAACCGGTGACGCCGCGAATATTGCGCACAACGTACCACGTTTCGTCGTTCATAACCATTTTAATCAGGACATAGCCCGGGAAAACCTTGCGCTCAACCTCGCGCTTTTTATTGTCCTTAATTTCGGTCACCATCTCGCTCGGAACCCTGACCTCGCAGATCAGATCCTGAAGCTTGCGGTTTTCCACAGCATTCTCAATGCTGCCGGCCACCTTGTTTTCGTAACCCGAATAGGTGTGAACCACATACCATCTGGCTAAATCAGACATTGTGTTCCTCCATGACTTTAAGCGCCAAGCGCGGCTTTAATGATGATGCCCAGAACCCAGTCAAAGGTTCCGGTCAAAACCGCAAAGAGCGCGACGGCAATCAGTACGATTCCGGTGTTGTTGAGCACCTGCTTTTTAGAAGGCCAGACGATCTTTTTCATCTCGCTCTTCTGATCGCGGAAGAACTTGCTAAACCGAGCAAAGATAGACTTCTTCTCAGGCTTTTCTGCCATTTTGATCTCCTGCCTTTCTTTCTACTTGGTTTCCTTGTGAACGGTGTGCTTCTTGCAGAATCTGCAATACTTGTTCATCTCAAGTCTGTCCGGATCGTTCTTTTTGTTCTTCATCGTGTTGTAGTTGCGCTGTTTGCACTCTGTGCAGGCCAAGGTAATTTTTACTCGCATTTTTCGGCACCTCCTGTTAGACGGATTGATTTTTGCCTCCCTCAAGGGAATTCGTGTGTCCTCTTTTTTGGGCACAAAAAAATAGACCCTTTTCGA
>DALYYK010000375.1:0-3138 GCA_031983305.1 Candidatus Fimivivens sp.
AAACTCGGTGGGGCTTTGTAAAAACGCCTCATAATCAAAGGGATCCAGCTCGTTGGGCACCGTTTCAAACAGAAAATTCATGCCGAACAGCGAGCCTTCATGAAGGAGATTTGAGAGACTGATATAGCGCTTGTCGAGAATATGGCGGGTGTTGATGCGGTAGTTTCGGCCCTTCTGCCGCGCGACGTAGGATACGCCGTTGCAGGCTCCCGCCGAGACGCCAATGACATAGTCAAAGGCGATGTCGGCATTCAAAAAACGGTCGAGCACGCCGATGGTGTACATGCCGCGCATACCGCCGCCCTCTAAGACCAGTCCCGTTTTCATCAAAACATCTCCCTGTGTTTAAAATGGATAAATACACCGTTGCTCCTATAATAGCACGTTTTAAACAAAATAGCAGCGAAAATTTATTAAAAATGTCTTGGGCATTTTCAATTGCGTATCGCCGATGGGCGATACATTTTAAAATAGCATCAAATAATTTAGAAACAGGAACAGAATTGGTGCAGATATTTTACGTCTGGCAGAGAAACGCCGATCAAATTTGCCTTTTATCTAAGGCCGACAACGCGGCTAACGCAAAATAGACCGCTGAGACGATCCCAATTTATATTGTTTGACTATACAGTCATTTGCCTTTAAAACAGTGTGGGCGGCACAACAATATCCTCTTTAGGCAAGGCCTCCCACGAGAAATGGGCGATCAATTCCTGCGCTGTGATCGGTTCAGGCCGTTCGATCAGTCCCGCCAGAAAGGCCAGTCGCCCCAAAAGCTCGGGCGCGGTGAAGCGCTGCCGCAGCGCGCCCACGTCCATATCCCGGTCGCGCTTTGAGAGCCGTCTTCCATCGGCGGACAGCAGCAGTGGCAGATGCCCGAACGCGGGCGGTGTAAATCCCAGCGCGCGGTATAAAAACAGTTGGCGCGGGGTAGAATCAAGAAGATCACGGCCGCGCACGACCTCGGTGACGCCCATCAGTGCGTCATCGATGACGACGGCGAGCTGGTAGGCAAAAACACCGTCCGAGCGGCGGATGATAAAATCGCCGCAGTCGGCGCGCAGATTCTCAGAAAATACACACCCGCTTTTGTCCGCGAAAGAAAAGGTTTCATCCGGTACCACAATGCGCAGCGCGGGGCGACGGCTTGCCAAGAGGGCTGCCCGCTGGGCGTCGCTTAAAGTCCGGCAGTGCCCACCATACAGCAGCCGCCCGTCGGAACGGTGCGGGGCCGAGGCGGCGTGCAGCTCGTCGCGACTGCAAAAGCAGGGATAGAGCGGTGCGTGCGCCGAAAGCCGGTCGAGCATCTGTGCGTAGATTTCGCCGCGCTGGCTTTGGCAATAGGGCGCATGCGGGCCGGGCGCGTCAACACCGCCCTCGTCCCACAAGAGCCCGAGCCAGCGAAGATCGTCCTCAAGCTGCTCGGCGTGATCCCTGCGGCAGCGTGCGGGGTCAAGATCTTCAATGCGCAGCAAAAGGCTGCCGTTTTGCCGCCGAACTGACAGCCACGCCAGCAGCGCGCAAAAAATATTCCCCAGGTGCATTCTGCCGCTGGGGCTGGGGGCAAACCTGCCTTTGATCTCTGCCATGCGCCGCCGCTCCCTTTTAATTTGATGCTTCTATTTTAAGATCGTGCCCCGCTTGTGTCAAGACTGTGCGCAATGCGTGGACAATATGATCTGATACGACGGCGATACAGGCAAAGTTTTAAGCGCCATACAATATGCGATGCATGCTGCACCGTTTTTTCGCCAAAAGTTTACAGCCCGGTCAAAAAATTTTTCACACTTTTCATATTGGCGGGCTATAATTAAAATAATAAGCGATATGGATTGTGACGGGCGCAGAGGTGCGCCCCGCTCAAAATGAAAGGAGATGCTTTGCATGAAAAAATGGTTGTTATTGGCTGGTTTGGCGGCTGCCGCTGCGTATGCGGCCCAAAAACTGCTGTCGGCACAGGCATGTGACAGCGCTGCCACAGTCACCAAGGAGATTTTTGACGACGTTGACGCAGTTTCCGAAGCGCCGGTTGAAACGGCCGCACCGCCGCTCGACTGCGACGCGCCGCCAGTCGAAATGGCTGATGCGCCGGGTGTACTGCCGTCAGAAGACGAAAATGCCTAAATTCCACAAAAGATAGTGCAAATTTGATCGAAATGTTGTTGTGTTTTTCTCTTTTATATTCTCGGCGATTTGTGCTATCATAATTGCAATTCCTTTTAGGAGCGTAACGTCATGAAACAACATCTGTCTACAGTGAAATACTTTTATTATTACTTTAGCTTTGCCTTTTATTTTTATGGCAAGGCTTATTCGTATTTCGCTGCAAACAGAACTCCACGGGGCATTCAGCCGGTTTTAAACTAAAACGGCGTGAAATTTGTCGAATGTGGGCTTCGCGGTGAAATACCGCGAAGCCCTTTTAATTTACCTTAAATTACCAAAAAATCACAACATGAACGGAAAGAGTCGGAGGGAACACACATGGTAGTCGTATTAAAGCAGCATCCCGACCAAAAGCAGCTTGAAAATCTGATCGCGTGGCTCAAGAGCCTCAATTTGCAGATACATGTCAGTCAGGGCAGCAATTATACGGTGCTCGGCCTCGTGGGCGATACCTCGGGCGTTGACATCGACCTGATTGCGGCGCTGGACATCGTTTCTTCGGTCAAGCGCATCCAAGAGCCCTACAAAAACGCCAACCGCAAATTCCACCCCGACAATACCGTTATCACCGTCGGCGAAGCGGTGTTCGGCGACGGCAGCTGCCCGATCGCCGCTGGCCCCTGCTCGGTCGAGTCGGAAGAGCAGATTATTGCGATAGCCACCGCGGTCAAGGCCTCGGGCGCGAAACTCTTGCGGGGCGGCGCTTTTAAGCCGAGAACCTCGCCCTATGCGTTTCAGGGCATGCGCGCCGAGGGGCTCCGGCTGCTGCTCGAGGCGAAAAAGGCCACGGGATTGCCGATCGTCTCCGAGCTGATGGATATTTCGCAACTGCCGCTGTTTGAAGGAGTGGATATCATTCAGGTAGGCGCGCGCAACATGCAAAACTTTGAGCTGCTCAAAGAGTTGGGCAGAATCGACCGGCCGATTCTATTAAAGCGCGGGCTTTCAAACACGCTGGAAGAGCTTTTGATG
>DALYYK010000376.1:0-3132 GCA_031983305.1 Candidatus Fimivivens sp.
TCGCCGAGCACTTTGCCGGTCACGGTCATGCAGTCGAGGTTTAAAAGGCTTTTCATCTCGTTCATGACCTCGGGCACGCCGCCCGCCTCGTAGAAATCCTGCGCGTCGTAGCTGTGGGAGGCCGGGTTGATCCGCGCGATCAGCGGAATCGTCTGGCCATATTCCTCAAACTGTGCCATGACCTCGGCGGTGTCGATGCCGACCTCGTCGGCGACGGCGCAGGCGTGCAGCACGCAGTTGGTCGAGCCGCCGGTCGCCATCAGCACCTTGACGGCGTTTTGGAGCGATGCCTTGGTGATGATATCCCGCGCCGTTATCCCGCTGCGCACCAGCTCGACCGCCGCTTCGCCCGAGCGAAACGCCGCGCGCATCCGCTCGTTGTAGACGGCGGGGATCATCGCCGAGCCGGGCAGCGACAGGCCGAGCGCCTCGGCAAAGCAGCACATTGAGTTGGCGGTTGCCATGTGCTGACAGGAGCCGATCGTCGGACAGGAAAGCTCGGTGATGTTGAGCACCTCCTCATAGGAGATGCGGTCGGCCTGATACATGCCGTAGGCCTCGGCGGCGCAGGTGCTGTCCGACTTTTTCTTCTCGCCGAAGGCCGGGCCGCCCAGCATACAGCCGCCCGTGATGAAGATGCAGGGAATATCGAGCCGTGCCGCAGCCATCAGCATGGCCGGAACGGTCTTGTCGCAGGAGCCGACCAGCACCAAGCCATCAAGCTTGTGCGCGCGGGCCATAATCTCGATGCCGTCGGTCACCACCTCGCGTGAGGGCAGCGAATAGCGCGACCCCTCATGCGTGGTACAGACGCCGTCACACACGGCGATGCAGCCGAACTCAACCGGCGTTCCGCCCGCGCGGTAGACACCGTATTTGATCTGCTCGGAGAGCTGCCGCAGGTTCTTATGCCCCGGCACAATGTCCGAAAAGGAATTTGCAATGCCGATAATCGGCCTTGTAAAATCGTCGTCGCTCAAGCCGTTGGCCTTGTAGAGCGTCTTGCAGGAGAGCATGCGCTCCGGCGTAAAAGTCCCGGTCTCAAATTTGTTTTTCATAGATCCTCCTTTGTGTCTTAAAGAACCGCACACCCGCGAGGCGCGGTTTTAAAAACCGCTATTTATTATAAAGGATGGTACCATATTTTCGGACTTTTGAACAGGTTGTGTTTGGGCGGAATAGTCCGCCTGCCCTTGAGTGGGAAAGGGAAAACAGTATCTTTTTTGGTAAAGCACACACGGGTTTGGCCCGAACCTCACAAGCTTTTTGAAAAAAACTTGACCCAAAACTTTGATTTGCACGCCTTAGTGGCAAGTCGTCTATTCAGCTTTCCCAAACGCCTGTTGTTGCAGCATCGTAATAAACGCCTGAGAGGCGGCGGACAGGTAGCCGTTGCGCTGCGTCATGACCGAAAGCAGCCAATAGGCGTCGGCGTGATCCACCTTGTAAATGGACGCGTCAGAATTTGCTTCAAAATGCTGCACATACGACAGCGGCAACAGCGACACGCCCACACCCTTTACGGCTAGCTGTCGCGCTGTCTCACAATTGCGGGTTGTGAGGACGATTTTAGGCGTAAAATCCGCCGAGGCCAACACAAAATCGGCAATCTGACGGATGCGCTGATCCTTATGCACCATGATGAACTGCCGCTCACGCAGCTGTGTGAGCGCGACGGCCGGCATGCCGCCGCGCTCGGGCCGGGCCTGCGCAAGTGGCTCCTGTCCCGATAGGACCGCCACAAACGGATCCTCCAATAATCGGCAATACTCCGTTATTTCGGCATGTACCGGCAGCTTTTTGTGGATGTGCATGACTGCGAAATCAATTTCTCCGGCTGCGAGCAGCCGTTCGAGCTCGTTGGTGCTTTTTTCGACGACAAAAATCTCGATGGCCGGATACGCCTGCCGAAAGGCCGGCAGAATATCCGACAGAATCAGCATCGACAGAAAATAGGTGATGCCGATTGTGATGCGTCCGCTCTTGAGCTGCGACATGCCGCCGATCTCGGTTTTAAAATCGGCGTAGATATTCAAAATACTGGTCGCCGCCTGCATGTATTTTTCGCCCGCATAGGTCAGGCTCAGGCCGTTGCCGGTTCGGATAAACAGCTTTTCGCCCAGCGCGTTTTCGACCCTTGCGACGTATTGTGACAGCGACGGCTGCGAGATATACAGCTTGGCCGCCGCCTTGGAGATGCTTTTTTCTTTGGCGATCGTCTTCATATAAAACAGCTCGCGTTCGGTCATGTGTCCCTCCTGAATTATCCAAATAGCAAAAATACTATAGGGCATATAAAAAATAAAATATTTGTTTATATTATAAGCGCATCCTATAATAAAAACAAGAACAGTTCAAACACGAAAGGGAGAGCAAAATGGTAAAGCTTTATGACGGCGGCGTTTATCTCGTCGGCTCTGAAATTATAGCCGACACCCACGAGGCACCGGCACAAATCAAGCAGTTGACCGGCAAAGAGGTCACGAAGGAAGCATGTAAGAAGGGCACGATGGCCCATTCAATTCTCGAGAGCCACAACACCGGCGAGGACATGCGGCAGCTCAAGCTCAAGTTTGACTCGCTGACCAGCCACGACATCACCTATGTCGGTATCATCCAGACGGCGATCGCGTCGGGCATGACCCGCTTTCCGCTGCCCTATGTGCTGACCAACTGCCACAACTCGCTGTGCGCCGTCGGCGGCACCATCAACGAGGACGACCACATGTTCGCCCTTTCGGCGGCCAAGCGCTTTGGCGGTATCTACGTGCCGACCAATCTGGCGGTCATTCACCAGTATAACCGCGAGATGATGGCGGGTGTGGGCAAGATGATTCTCGGCTCAGACAGCCACACCCGCTACGGCGCGCTGGGCACCATGGCGGTGGGCGAGGGTGGCGGCGAATTGGCCAAGCAGCTTTTGAGCCGTACCTACGATATCAAATATCCCGAGGTGGTGGCGGTTTATCTGACCGGCAAGCCCTCGAAGGCGGTCGGCCCGCAGGACGTCGCGCTCTCGATCATCGGCAAGGTGTTCGCGAACGGCTATGTCAAGAACAAGGTCATGGAATTTGTCGGCCCCGGCGTTGAGAATCTCAACGTCGAATACCGCAACGGCCTCGACGTCATGAC
>DALYYK010000377.1:0-3118 GCA_031983305.1 Candidatus Fimivivens sp.
TAGCTGCGCCGGGATGCAGCGCGTCCTCGTCCACCGTAAAGCACTCGTGGTGGTTCGAGAGCTCCGAGCCGGGCACCTTGTCGCTGCGCGCGCCCAGAAAGCCGTAGATGCCGGGGGCCTCATCCATGAGGAACGAAAAATCCTCCGAGCCGGTCAGCTTTTCAAACCCGACGAGCATGTCGCTGCCAAAGAGCTTGGTAACGGCATTTTGCGCAATGTGCACCAGCTCAGCGCTGTCGTTGATAACGGCATTGCACATATAGTTGTACGTCAGCTCGGCCGTGCAGCCGTAGCAGGTCGCCGTCTGCTCGGCGATGCTGCGGATGCGCTCTTCAACGGTACTGCGGAACGCGCGGTCAAAGGTGCGCACCGTGCCGTCCATGCTGACTTTGTCGGCAATGATATTAAAGCGCTGCCCGCCGTCAAAGGTGCCCACCGACACGACCAGCGGGTTGAGCGGGTCGTTGGCGCGGCTGCAAATCGACTGCAAATTCATAATGGTTGCGGCGGCGGCCACAATCGCATCATGCCCTAAGTGCGGGGCCGAGCCGTGGGCCGCATTGCCCTTGATGGTCAGCGTGAAGGAGTCACAGGAGGCCATGCGCGGACCGCTCTCGATGTTAAAGCGCGGCGACTCAACCTGCGACCAGATGTGCATGCCGTACACGGCGTCGACATCCTTCATCAGGCCTTTTTCGATATACCGCAGCGCGCCCAGCGCGACCTCCTCGGCGGGCTGAAAGAAGAACTTGACCGTTCCGGCCAGCTCGTTTTTAAGCTCCGAAAGCATCTTCGCCGCGCCCAGCTGCATCGCGATATGGCAGTCGTGGCCGCAGGCGTGCATCTTGCCCGGCGTCTGGGAGGCAAAGTCAAGGCCGGTTTTTTCAAAGACCGGCAGCGCGTCGATATCGGCGCGCAGCACAACGGTTTTACCGGGCTTGGCGCCCTTGAGAATGCCGACGCAGCCGGTCAGACCCTCATAGGCTTCGACCTCAATACCGTCAATTTCCTTTAAACGCGCAATGATATCGGCGGTGGTGTTGACCTCCTGAAACGACAGCTCGGGATGCCGGTGAAAATAGCGGCGCTGCTCGATGATATAGCCGTCGTGCTTTTCGGATAATTCCTTGATGTTAGCCATGCGCGGAAACCTCACTTTTCATTTGCTTTTTCGGCCAGAAAATCAGCCGCAAACTGGGCGTAAAGCGCCGCGCCGCGGTGCAAGGCATCTTCATCCACCGTAAATTTGTCGTTGTGGTTCGAATAGACAATGCCCTTCTCGCGGTTTAAAGCGCCAATAAAGCCGTAGAAGCCGGGGACCTTTTCGGCAAGGGTCGAAAAATCTTCCGAGCCGGTCAGCTTGGGCATGGTGGTCAGAATTTCCTCACCGTAGAGCTTGACGGCGGCATCGCGCGCAATGCGGTTGAGGTCGTCGTGATCGTTGATGACCGGGCCCAAATAGGCGCGGTAGTCGAGCGTCGCCTTGCAGCCGAGCGCCTCGGCCGTGTGGCAGATGATGTTCTCCATCCGATCTTTGATGGTGGTGCGGAACTCCCTGCCGTAGGTGCGGATTGTCCCTTCCATCTCAACAAGGTTGCTGATGATGTTAAAGCGCTGCCCGCCCTTGACGGTGCCGATGGAGACGACCAGCGTGTTGAGCGGGTCGTTGACGCGGCTGACAAAGGTTTGCAGGTTCATGATGATCGAGGCGGCGGCCACAACGGCGTCGTTGCCCAGATGCGGGGCCGAGCCGTGCGAGCTCGTGCCCTCAACGGTGATCTTAAAGTTGTCGCAGGAGGCCATGCGCCCGCCCGGCTCCAAGCTCATGAGCGGCGCTTCGAGCGTGCCCCAGATGTGCATGCCAAAGACGGCATCCACATTGTCGAGCACGCCGTTTTCGACGTAGTAGGTCGCGCCGTAGCAGGATTCCTCGGCAGCCTGGAACAAAAGCTCGACATCACCGCAAAGAGCGTCCTTGACGTCGTTAAGAATCTTCGCCGCGCCCAGCAGCATCGAGATGTGCGCGTCATGGCCGCAGGCGTGCATCTTACCCTCGTTTTGAGAGCAGAAGGGCAGGCCGGTCGTCTCAATGCTGGGCAGCGCGTCGATGTCGGCACGCAGCATAACCGTCTTACCCGGCTTGCCACCCTTGATGTGGCCGACAAGGCCGTTATAATCGGGGAAGGTTGTTACCGCAATCCCCATCTCGGCCAGCCGTTCACCGATGGCCTTGGTTGTTTCGACCTCCTCGAAAGAAAGCTCGGGGTGCGCGTGAAAATAACGGCGCTGCTCGATGATATAGCTATCGTATTTTTCTGCCAGTTGCTTAATATCCATCTGCATATTTTCCTTTCTGTAGTGTTATTTAAAAGCGGGAAGCGCGGCAAAGCGCGCCAGTATGGCAGCATCACCGCGCTTCTTTTAATTCAGAACAGATTGACAAAATTACCGGCGATGACAACCGAGGTGATGGTGACGGTGATAAAGCCGCCAACGATCATCTGAGGCAGCAGCAGATCCATCAGATATTTGTGCTCGCCCTCGCTCTCGGCAAGCGCCTTGACCGACTCCTCAGTGAGGATGTAGTTGGGGGGGAAGCCGTACAGCGCGGTGAGCGAGGTGGCAAACGCCATCTCCCAGCTGACGCCGAGGAATTTACCAACGACGATGGACAGCAAGCCCATGCCGGCGACGCCGATGACGATAATGATAGCCATCGGGCCGATGCAGGAGGCCAACATCTCAGGCGTGGCGTTCTTTAAGCCGTCAAACACGTAGATCATTAGCACGAACATCAAAAAGCCGTAAGAACCGGCCTTTTGCAGTGAGTTTTTGTCGAGAAATCCGAGTTCGGTAAAGACGATGCCAAGAATCAGCGTGATAACGGCCTGGTTGACCTTGCCGCCGGTCATCGCCGCAAGGCGGTTTGAGAGGTACGCGACCGCCAGCAGCTTCAACAGGATGAAGGCTGTGGAGGAATATTTGTCGGGCATCGGGGGGATCAGGCGCTTCTTGGGGGCTTCGACAACCTTCATGTTGCCCGCGTCTTCGTCAACGCCGCCGGCGGCAACAGTAAGCTTAACCTCGCCCTTGCGGTAAGAGGTCAGCAGTCTGCGTC
>DALYYK010000378.1:0-3116 GCA_031983305.1 Candidatus Fimivivens sp.
CTGAGATTGCGATCGACGACTTTGCCAAGCTCGACTTTAGAGTCTGCAAGGTGCTCGAATGCGTCGAGGTACCCAAGGCGCGCAGCCTGCTGAAGCTGACGCTTGACGACGGCCTTGGCGGCCGACAGATTGTGTCGAGCATCAAGGGCGAATATCAGCCTGAGGAGCTGATCGGCCGCAAGATTATTGTGGTCGCGAACCTGAAACCCGCCAAGTTTGGCGGCGAGAAGAGCCAAGGCATGCTGCTGGCCGCGACGAGCGAGGTAAGCGGCTGCAAGGTCATTTTTGTCGATGATTCGGTGCCCTGCGGCACCGCGATTGGGTAACAGGACACAACAACGATAAAAAATCCCGCCGCACAGCCTTGTGCGGCGGGATTTTTAGCTTGTACTAACGCAATGATATTGTGGGCGGACTGTTGAAAAAGTCAACATGAACGCGCAAAAACGCTCGAAAATGCGAAACTGTATTTTCGAGCGTTTTTAATGGGAAAAGAATAAAAAGCGGCGTGCGCTATTCAAATCGATACAGCGAACAGACCGGCTGCCCCTGCACGACCTCGATAACGCCGTAGCCGCGCGTGCCGTCGCGGGGCTTGCCGAGGCTGCCGGGGTTTAAGAGCTGCACGCCTAAGGTTGCGCGGTAAAGCTGCCGGTGTGTGTGCCCAAACAGCGCCACAGCAGCGTCTTGCCGCCGCGCCTGCGCGGCGAGCCGCTCGGTTGTGCGGTTGACGTCAAACAGGTGGCCATGGGTCAAAAACAGCCGCAGGCCGCCGATCTCAACCGTCGCCGTGTCGGGCGCGGTCGACACATAGTCGCAGTTGCCGCGCACAAACCGAACCGGCAGCAGCGGCCAGACGGCGCGCAGATCGTCGATATCCTGCGCGCCGTCGCCGAGGTGTACGAGCAGATCAATGGCATCCTTTTCGCGCAGCACAAGGCGGTAAAGCGCGTCAAAATCGTGGTGGGTATCCGACACGACGAGAATTCTCATAGCAAATATCCTTTGTAAAAATGCTGGCGCTGTAAAGCGGCGTATTTTAAGATATAGTAGCACCTGCACAGGACTTTGTAAATTACATGGGCGACATATCCGGCAAATAATTTGGCCGCAGGGCGAATAGCTATTGATGTGGCGGTGTTGCAGCAGCTAAACCGCCCAGCAAAGGAGGGATCGCCATGCCACAAAACGCCCTATTGCCGCTTGTGTTAAGCGCCGCAGCCGGTGGCGCTACCGTGATCGGCGCGCTGCTGGCCGTCATGGTGCGTCGGCCCAAAGCGTCGCTGCTGACGTTGGCGCTGGGATTTTCAGCCGGAGTAATGCTGTCGGTATCGCTTTTAGAGCTGCTGCCCGACGCGGTCGGGGTGCTGATGTTTGAGATGCCGGGGCTGGCAGGAACCGCCGTGGCGGTCTTTTCATGCGCGGCGGGCATGCTGTGCTCGCAGCTTTTAGATTCGGTTCTGCCCGGAGGTTTTGAGAGAGATAGGGCGCAGCGGGAGCAGCAGCTACTGCGGCTGGGCGTCTTTTCGATGCTGGCGTTGATGCTGCACAACCTGCCCGAGGGCATGGCGGTATTTCTGAGCGCGAGCCGAGATGTTAAGATGGGGCTCAAGCTTTGCGCGGCCATTGCGCTGCATAATATCCCCGAGGGCATATCGGTCGCCATGCCGGTCTACGCGGCACTTGACCGCCGCGCACCCGCGCTACTGCTGGCGGCGGTTTCGGGCGCGGCTGAGCCGCTGGGCGCGCTGTTGGCGCTGCGCTTTTTGCAGCCGGTGCTCACCGAGCGCGGGCTGGCTATGATGTTCTGCGGCATCGCGGGGCTGATGAGCGCCATTGCGGTCGCCGAGCTGCTGCCCGCGGCGCTGTGCGGCAAGCAGACGGGGTATGGCGTGGCGGGGGTGTTGTTTGGCATTTTGCTGATGCTCGTCAACGGCTGCTTGTTTTGATCCATCGCTTTGCCTACAGTTTGTACCGACGCCGAATTTGTGCGGCTCAGTATGTTGGCGCGGGTGGATTCAAGGCGGTATTTCGGTTTTTCAGGGCCTGCGGCCTTAAAGTGCCGCGGGCTGTTTTTATTGTCGACGCTGATATGCCGCTGAAAAACGAAGCGTGCTGCCGAAGCTTGCAATGTCATACGCGGATTACATAGCATATTCTTCAGCGGAATATCGCTGCGAAGCGTCTGTTGCCGACAAAGTTGCAAGCGCGTGAAACTGGCGCAAACAGGGCAACCTAAGCGTTGGAATGCCGGGTTGTTTGCTGTGCCACGGTTGGCGTATGGCATTTGGGGTGCGATAATCTTTGCCCGCAGGAGATTCAACGCGGCGCCTCGCCCGATTTTCGCATCAGCGCGCCGCTTTATGGCGGAGTAGTAAAAATGAATTTGTTGTAAATTTTGAAAAAAATCTCAAAAATCCCTTGATTTTTTTGAAAAATAGGCTAGAATATTCTTAGCACTCAAAAGATAAGAGTGCTAACAAAGTCAAATAAAAATCTATATAAATGGAGGAACAGCAATGAACATTAAACCGTTGGCAGACAGAGTCGTAATCAAAATGGTTGAAGCGGAAGAGACCACCAAGAGCGGCATCATCCTCGCAGGCTCCGCAAAGGAGAAGCCCCAGGTTGCCGAAGTCATCGCAGTGGGCCCCGGCGGCGTCGTGGATGGCAAAGAGGTGACAATGTATCTGAAGGCGGGGGACAAGGTTCTCATGAGCAAATATGCCGGAACCGAAGTCAAGATCGACGGCGTGGAATATACCATCCTGCGCCAGTCCGACATTCTCGCGATTGTTGAATAACCATTATCAATCAAAATAAAGGGAGGAAAATCTATTATGGCTAAGATTATCTCTTACGGCGAAGAAGCCAGAAAGTCTTTACAGGCGGGCATCGACAAGCTTGCCGATACCGTTAAAATCACCCTCGGCCCCAAGGGCCGCAACGTTGTGCTCGACAAGAAGTACGGCGCGCCGCTGATCACCAACGACGGCGTGACCATCGCCAAGGAGATTGAGCTCGAGGATCCTTTTGAGAACATGGGCGCACAGCTTGTCAAAGAGGTCGCGACCAAGACCAACGATGCCGCCGGCGACGGCACCACCACCGCCACG
>DALYYK010000379.1:0-3101 GCA_031983305.1 Candidatus Fimivivens sp.
GCCGCCCCTGTCAGTTAAACCGATTCAAAAAGCGCGGGCATTCTGGCAAGTTTAAATACACGGTGCCGTTTGGCAGCATTGGGGTCAGGTTTTTACCGCCCCACAAAAACCTTGAGCCGGTTAGCTCTTGCGCCTGAGCCGCGCTTTTTTATAAATTTTACTGCGCCGACGTTACAAAATAATGCAGATCAGCCCCGAGCAACCGTCGTTGATAATGCGCTCAATCGTCTCGGTCAGCTTACCTCTGGCGTCAGTCGGCATGCGGTAGAGCTTGTTGTGCAGCCCCTCGTTGACCAGCTCGTGCAGGCTCTTGCCGAAAATATTCGAGCTCCAAATCTTGGCCGGGTCGCTCTCAAACTCTGAGAGCAGATACTCCACCAGCTCCTGAGACTGCTTCTCGCTGCCCACAATCGGCGAGACCTCGGTGGAAATATCAGCGCGCATCATGTGGATTGACGGGGCCGAGGCGCGCAGCTTAACGCCGTACCGCCCACCCTGCTTGATGATCTCAGGCTCCTCGAGTGTGAGCTGATCCATCGTCGGCATGACGATGCCGTAGCCGGTCGCGGCCACCTCGTCGAGCGCGTGGCGGTATTTTTCATGCTCGCGTTTGATTGAGGCCAGCTTGATCATCACCGGCATGAGATCGGTGTCGTCCTGCACATCGATGCCGGTCGCCTCACCTATGACGCGGTAGAAGAGCTTAGGATCAACCGTCGCGCGGGCGCGGGCGCTGCCCTGACCAAAATCGATGGTATCGAGCGTAAAATCGTTGAGATATTCGCACTTCTTAGCGCCGCCGAGCTTCTCGGGCAGCTCACGCATGCGCTTGATGCCAAACGTCGACTGCTTGACGGCGTCGTACAGCGCCTTTTTGAGCCAGTGGTCCTTTTCAAGCGCGACGATCCAGCGCGGAATTTCAATCGCGATCTGCTTGAGCGGGAACTGGTAGAGCACGCTTTGCAGAATCTTCTCTATGCCCTTGAGATCAAGCCCCAGGCAGTTGAGCGGCGTGACCGGCACCTGATATTTCTCCTCCATGCGCGCGGCCAACGCCTGAGACTGTGCCGACTCGGGGTCGACGCAGTTGAGCACGACCGCAAACGGCTTGCCGATCGATGAAAGCTCGTTGATGACGCGCTGCTCAGCCTCTTCATATTCCTCGCGCGGAATGTCGGAGATCGAGCCGTCGGTCGTGACGACAAGGCCGATCGTCGAATGCTCCTTGATGACCTTGTCGGTACCGATCTCGGCCGCCATGTTAAACGGAATTTCGCGGTCAAACCACGGCGTCATCACCATGCGGGGCTGGTCGTTTTCGATGTAGCCCAGCGAGCTGGGTACAATATACCCCACACAGTCGATGAGCCGCACATTGCACTGCGCGTTGTTGTCCACCGAGATGCGCACGGCCTCCTCGGGAATAAACTTTGGCTCGGTGGTCATGATGGTTCTGCCTGCCGCCGACTGCGGCATCTCGTCGGTGGCACGGTCGCGCCAGGCCGCGTCGGTGATATTGGGCAGCACCATCTGCTCCATAAACTTTTTAATCAGGGTGGATTTTCCGGTTCGTACCGGGCCGACAACGCCGATATAAATATCCCCGTCGGTGCGTCGGGCAATGTCTTCATAAATGCGGTGGTTGGTCACGCTTTCCATACTCTTTCTCCCCTTTGCACACTAAACGGTCGGTATCATCAGCGGCATGTCGGCGTCTAACAGCTCTTGGGTCAGCTCGTTATCCGCCATAATCTGCGCCGGAAGTGAGCCAAATCGCTTTGAAATGTCCCAGACATGCTCGCCGGCGTTCGCGTAGTAAATCATCAGACCCAGCAGCGGGTCGCTCTTGCGCGGATTCTGCTCGTCAACCATCAGGTCGGTCAGCAGCGACTTCATCTCAAACTCGATGAGCATACCCGCCAGCATCAGCTCGCATCCGAGCATCAATTTCCCCTGGCTGATACTGCCCGAGACGGCCAGCACCGTCATATCGCTCATCAGCTCCGCCATATCGCTTTTGCAGGGCACTTTAATCGCGACATCGCAGGTGTGGGTGATGCAGTCAGCCCCAAGCTCCTCGGTCGATACCAGCGCCGTAAATTTTAGCTGGCCGCTCACCGTTATGACGCCGTCCTCTTTATGGGTGGTCTGACCAAACGGACTGGCCCAGACATCAAGCAGCGCCGTGACATCCTTAGGGGCCTCGGCCTCGGTGCGTACACCTGCACGCTCCGACACCGCCGTGCAGGACTTGGGCACCCGCAGCTTCGACAGCGTATTCTGTGTCGGGTAGAGCGTCGAGTAGCTGTCGGTGGCCCCGGTGAGCACGATCGGCTTAAAGAACCGGATAACCGCGACAAGCTGTACCTCCACACGCATTTCACCCTCCTGCCCCGTTTCATCGGGCGTGCAGTCGAACGATATGCAGTTAACCTGCGCCTCGCACTGCATATTCTCATCGAGATGGTCCGCTTCGATCACCTGGCTGAGCGGCAGCGCATAGTCGGCCGTTTCGAGCGCGCCGGTCTCAGGGTCGGTCTTGTACAGCAGGTGCACCATCAATTCGCCCTTGAGCAGCACACGGGAGGCCATGACCCGGCTCTCCTGTACGGTGGGACGGCACTCGGCCCGCACCACCTCGACGGCGGGGCTCTTGCCCACGGCGGGGGTCAAAATCTCGGCCATTGAAAACTGGCGCTGCATCTGACCGCTCAGGTCCGAGACGCTGTCTTCACAGGCGCGCAGCTGCACGCCCATGCCCTCGGCGGCGTCGACGGCCTGCTGCTGTACGGCGTCGAGCAGCTTTACCCGCAGCATGATAACCCCGCGCACATCGACGCGTCTGCGCGAGGCGGCGCGGCAGTTGGTGTGCCCCTGCTCGCAGGTCACCGACCAGATCGGGCGGGTCGGCTCGGTCTTAAGCTCAAAGCTTTTTGAAAAAGGAATTTTGTACTCGACTTTGCGAACGCCGCCCACCTCGCCGACATAGCACAGCTTGACAACGGCCATGCCCTCAACCGTAAAAGCGGTTTTACGCACCGCGCAATCGGTAACGGCGCTTTGCACCTGGCAGCAAAGCACGCGAACAATGTCGGGGCAAT
>DALYYK010000380.1:0-3083 GCA_031983305.1 Candidatus Fimivivens sp.
GTGTTGCTCAAGCTAAGCGGAGAAGCGCTGGCGGGCGGCGCACATTTTGGTCTCGACTATAAAACCGTGCTTTCAATTTCGAAGAGCATCAAGGAATGCGTCGATATCGGCGCGCAGGTTGGCATTGTCGTCGGCGGCGGCAACTTCTGGCGCGGACGCGACAGCGGCGGTATGGAACGCACCCGTGCCGACCATATCGGCATGTTGGCTACCGTGATGAATTCGCTCTCGCTGGCTGACGCGCTTGAGTCGCTCGGGGTCGAAACCCGCGTGCAAACCGCCATCGCCATGCAGTCGATCGCCGAACCGTATATCCGCAACAAGGCGGTTCGCCATATGGAAAAGGGGCGGGTCGTCATCTTCGGCTGCGGTACCGGCAACCCCTTCTTTTCGACCGATACGGCCGCCGCGCTGCGCTCGGCCGAAATTGACGCCGACGTCATTCTGATGGCCAAGATGGTCGATGGCGTTTACAGTGATGACCCCAAGAAAAACCCCGACGCCAAGCGGTACGATCAGATCTCCTTTTCTGAAATTCTCAACAAGGAGCTGGCGGTTATTGATTCCACCGCCGCGTCGCTTTGCCGCGACAACCATATGCCTGTTCTGATTTTTTCCCTAGAGGATCCGCACAATATTGTCAGAGCGATTCAGGGAGATGAAATAGGGACTATTTTGAGGGAGGAAGCTTAGATGAACGACTTTGTAAAAGGCTTTGAAACTAAAATGACCAAAACCATTTCGGTGCTTCGCCAGGACTATGCCGCGATTCGTGCCGGACGCGCCAACCCCGCCTTGCTGGACAAGGTGACGGTGATGTATTACGACGTGCCCACTCCGATCAATCAGGTCGGCTCGGTCGCGGTGACCGAGGCGCGCACCCTGACCATCACCCCGTGGGACCGCACCGTGCTCAAGGCGATTGAAAAGGCCATCATGGCTTCCGATATCGGCATCAACCCGCAGAACGACGGCTCGGTCATCCGACTCGTGTTCCCGCCGTTGACCGAGGAGCGCAGAAAAGAGCTTTGCAAGCAGATCGCCAAGATGGGCGAGGAGTCGAAGGTCGCGATCCGCTCGATTCGCCGCGACGCCAACGAAAAGCTCAAGGCACAGAAGAAGGACATGCCTGAGGACACCCTCAAGGATATTGAGAAGGAGATTCAGGATGTGACCGATAAATACTGCAAGGAAATCGACCAGATTTCCGCTGCCAAGGAAAAGGAGATCATGGAGGTCTAAGAAATCTGTGTGCGTCGCTTAAAACGGCTGTCTTGGTCGCGTTGCTCCGCTGTACCGCACCCAGAATGCCCGGAATAGCTGATTCCGGTCTTTTTCGTGCGCTTGGCGCAAAGAGCGCGCCAATTCAGCCTTTTCGCTGATGAATGCGGCTTCTGATTTCTCTCCTTGATCGGCTGGAGGACCATATGGATTACGCTCAAACCACGGCTGCGGGCGATTTAGCCCACATTGCCATTATTCTCGATGGCAACGGCCGCTGGGCAAAAAAGCGCGGCCTTGCGCGCAGCATAGGGCATCGTCAGGGCACCCGCGCGCTGAGGCCGGTCATCCGGCACTGTCAGGCGCTCGGGGTGCGCTACCTGACGCTCTATGTTTTCTCAACCGAGAACTGGAACCGCCCTCAAAAAGAAATTGACGGCATTATGAGCCTGCTGCGAGAGCATTTTGACGAGGCGGCCAAATCCGCCGGGGAGAATATCCGCATCCGTGTTTTAGGCGACATCTCCCGCTTAGATGTCGATTTGCAGCGGCAGATCGCCGATGCCGAGCACGATACTGCCCAGAACACGGGACTCACGGTAAATTTTGCGCTCAATTACGGCGGCAGGCAGGAGCTTGTTTCGGCGATGTGCCAACTGGCTAAAGCTGTCAAGTCCGGCGCTTTACAGCCGGAGGACATAGACGAAGCGGCTATTGAAGAGCGGCTTTATACGGCGGGCATGCCCGATCCCGATTTGATTATCCGCCCCAGCGGGGAGCAGCGGCTCTCAAACTTTTTGCTGTGGCAGTGCGCTTATTCGGAATTTGTATTTATGGATGTGCTTTGGCCGGATTTTAAACCGAGTGACCTCGATGCCGCAATTGCCGAATATACCGGGCGTAACCGCCGGTTTGGAGGCGTGTGATGAAACAGCGTATCATTTCTTCCGCCGCAGGACTGATGATTTTGGCGGTGGTGTTTGCATTGTTTGAGACCATCGTGCTTAATATTGCCGTCGCCATTGTTATTGCCATGGCAGTTTATGAGCTGATTGAAGCGACGGGGCAGAAAAACCGGCCCATCGCGATGATGGCGCTATTTTTTAGCCTCGTTATTCCATTTTTCAGCACCCGCCTGCTCAGCAATGTTCTGGCGTCGATTTGTTTTTTGTTTTCGCTGGCACTGTTTTGCCTGATGCTTAAGTATCACAACACCGTGCGTGTCGAGCAGCTCGGGTTCATGTTCTTTTTTACAATGCTCATCGCCTTTGCCACTACCTGCTTTATCTATATGCGTGATATTTTCGGTGCGGCTGTCGGCTTTTACGGCGTGCTGGTCTCGCTGTGCGGGGCGTGGATGAGCGATACCGGCGCTTATTTTTTCGGAATAGCACTGGGGCGGCACAAGCTGGCGCCCGAAATCAGCCCTAAAAAGACGGTCGAAGGGCTGATCGGCGGCGTTGTGGTGGCGCTGGTCTCTCAGTTTATTGTAGCGTTTGCTTATGCGCAGATCAGCCGTTACTACGGGCCGCCGGTACAGATTGATTATCTGCGGCTGGCGCTCGTTTCCCCGCTGATCTCGCTGCTCAGCGTCGTGGGCGATCTTTCAGCCTCGGTGATGAAGCGGCAGTTTGGCATCAAAGATTTTGGCAACATCATGCCCGGGCACGGCGGCGTGCTTGACCGCTTTGACAGCGTGCTGCTGGTGGTGCCATTTGTTTACAATCTGTTTTTATATTTCCCTTTGATTGTCGTGAAATGAGGGGTATGATTTGACTAAACGACTGACAATTCTGGGCTCCACCGGTTCTATCGGGACGCAGGCCCTTGATGTGGCACAAAATTTGAATATGCCGGTGCAT
>DALYYK010000381.1:0-3064 GCA_031983305.1 Candidatus Fimivivens sp.
GGGCGAGCCCAGGCGCGAGAGCCGGACAACACCGTCCTCCGACTTGCCGATATATTTGCTGACCAGATCAAGCTGCGTGACCGGCACAAACAGCGTATCGGTGCCGTGGTAGCGAATCTTGATATAGTCCTTGACGACGCCGAGCACCTCGCGCTTGACAATGCCCGAAAAAACGCCGATGCCGTGCGTCGCGTGAACGACGTAATCCCCCTCGGTCAGGTCGGAAAGCGAGCGGATCGCGTCGGCCGCCCGCCGCTTTTTGACCCGCCTAGGGGGCGCTGCGGCGCGCGCGTGGCTGATGACGGCAACCTTCTCCTCCGGGTATTCAAAGCCCGCCGAAATGGTCAGGTCGGTGACGGTGACGCCCGGCGCAAAGGCGGGGCTTTCGGCGTAGGCAGCATTAAGCCCCTCGGCGACCAAGTCGCGCACCAGCGCCTCACACCCGCGCCGGGTTGGCAGCAGCACCGCCACCGCATAGCCGCTGTGCAGGTAGGGGCGTAGATCCTCAAGCAGGTGCTCCAATTCGCCGCCCCATGGGGCTAACGCCAGCGCGTGGACATTGAGCAGCCCGCGCAGCTGCAGATCTGGCACCGAACGGGCAAAGGTATCTAAAATGACGCTGCGCTTGTCGGCAGCCGCGCAGAGCAGGTCGTCAAAATCGCCCGAAAAGCGGTCGCAGCCAGAGAAACAGACGCCTTGCTCAAGCAGCGAGACAACATCTTCGTTAAGCTGCCAGAGCGCCGCGGTCAGGCCCTCGCGGCAGGCGGCGGGGTCGGAGATCAGCAGCAGCCCATTCTCAGGCAGATGCTCAAACAACGTAAAGGGCTGACCGTATAAGATCGGCAGAAAACGGTCAAGTGAGCCGGGCGCCACGTCGGCGCGTACCGACTCGATCAGGCCAGACAGCGATTCGGCGGCGGGCGCATTTTTCTTCTGCTGGGCGAGCAGCGATTCGAGCAGCGGAAGCAGGCCCCCCTCGGGCGGCAGCGCCTCCCGCGCGGGCGTAATCATAATTTCGTCGGCAAATTCACCGCGCCGCTGCGTGTCGGGCGAGAAGAAGCAGATGGAGTCGATGTCGTCGCCCCAGAACTCCACGCGCACCGGCTCGGGCAGCGCGGGCGAGAAGAAGTCGACAATGCCGCCGCGCACCGCGAAGGTACACACACCCTCGACCTGCTCGCAACGGGTGTAGCCCGCCGCAAACAGCAGGGCGACCAGTCCGTCGAGTCCGTCTGAAAAGCTGCCTTTGATCAGCGCGCTGCGGATGAGGAGCGCCTCGGGGCTGATCGTATATTGCAGCGCCGCCTCGGCCGAGGCGATGACCACCGCGGGGCCGCAGCGCAGCGCCTCCAAGCAGCCGAGCCGGGCGAATTCGTACTCGCGGCTGATTGCCTCGGCGGGGTGCAGCATCAGCTCCTTGGTCGGGAAGTGCAGCACCGTTTCATTTGGCAGCAGCGCCCGAATATCCTCAAAAAGGCGCACCGCCGAGGGCTCGTCGGGCGTGATCAGCAGCATCGGGGCGTCAAAATGCTGCCGTAAGCCGGCGGCAAAATGCGCCTTGTGAATGTGAGAAAGCCCCACGCAACCAAAGGGGGTGCTCCCGGCGGATACCCCCTTGATCAATGTTTGAAATTGTGTTGATCGCTCTAAAACACCTGAAAGCTTCATGCGCCGTTATACCTGTTCATCGCGTCATTCAGATTGCCCGCCACCAACAGCGCGACAATGTCGTCTATTTTTAAGATCGCCTGTTCGATCAGCTTGCGGTCTTCGGCTCCGGGAACACCGAGCACCCAGTCCGCCATATCATAATCGGGATGCGGCTTATCGCCCACGCCAATTTTGATGCGGGGAAAATTCTCCTTGCCGGTGAGGGCGATGATGTTTCTCAGGCCATTGTGCCCGCCGTGCGAGCCGTGCGGCCGCACGCGCAGCCGACCGGGTGGGAGCGCCACATCGTCGTGAATGACGATGACCCGCTCAATCGGCACCTTATAGAAATTCATCGCCTCAACCACCGCCTGCCCCGACAGGTTCATAAAAGTTGAGGGCTTTAAAAACAGCACTTTTTTGTTTGACACCATGCATTCGCCGGTCAGGCTCTGAAATCTTAAACGGTCCATTTTAAAGCCGCGCTTTTCGGCGATGCTGTCGGCGGCGATAAAGCCGACATTGTGGCGGGTGTTTTCATACTGGCGGCCGGGGTTGCCCAGACAGGCGACGATATATTCCGCCGGGCCTGCGGGCAGCGCGGGCTTATTTGCGCCAATCTGCTTAAACAGTTCAAATATGTCTGCCATGACAGCGTCCTTTCCTTATAGACCATAGCATAAAACAACGAGAGATTTTGTAGAAGCTCATACGAATAAGTGACACAACGCGCGATATCTTTGCGGCTTTCATCGCTTGATTATGTTACCCTTCTTGTCGGACGGCAATCCACGCAAATCTGTTCACGCTTTCTGTCGCACGCTCGTATAAGACAATGCAGCGGGACTTGCACCACAAGTCCCGCTGTAAAATGAATCGATATGGGTGCGCTTTGCTTTAAGCGAGCAGCGGCGAAACCGAACGGTCGGAATAGATGCGGTTGATCGCTTCGGCGAACACCGGGGCAACGGTCATCTCCTTGAGCTTGCCGGAAGCGGTATTGTGCAGCATCGGAATCGTGTCGAGCAGCACCATCTCTTTAAGCACGCTCTCCTCAATGCGGTCGAGCGCCGGGCCGGACAGCACGCCGTGGGTTGCGCCGGCATAAACCTCTTTGGCGCCACCCTTGGTGACCAGCGCGTTGGCAGCGTTGCAGAGGGTACCTGCCGTGTCGACCATGTCGTCGATGATCACGCAGGTCTTGTTTTTGACGTCGCCGATGATGTTCATGACCTCCGAGACGTTCGCGGTGGGGCGGCGCTTGTCGATAATGGCAAGGCTGGCGTCGATGCGCTCCGCAAATTTTCTTGCTCTGGTGACCGAGCCCAGATCGGGGGAGACGACAACGAGCTGGTCACTGGGGATGTCCTTAAACTTTTCGTTATAATATTTGCTGAGCAGCGGAACCCCGAGC
>DALYYK010000382.1:0-3064 GCA_031983305.1 Candidatus Fimivivens sp.
GCGCGTAATAATAATCGCCGTCACCGCCCTGTACAATGCCGACGCTGATTCCGGTAAACTCGGCTCTGAGAATATTTTCGCGGTGGCCGGGGGAGTCCATCCAGGCATCGACAGCCTTGGCGGCGTCGAGTACATTGGCGGCCAACAGGTTTTCTCCGGCTGTATGATAAGCATAGCCCATATCGGTCAGCACCGTTTTCCAGCTGCGCCCGTCGGGGCGGGTATGATCCCACACGACCGAGGCTTCCTTGGCGCGAAGCTGACAAGCGCCATCAAGCTCCGGCAAATAGGCCAGTGCAGAGAGGTTGCGGCTGGTGCGCTCCTCATTGACCAGCGCTACAATTTCCTTGACATAGCTGTCATATCGGCTGCTGGCGCTGTAAGAAACGCCGCTGACCGTTATCGACAGTGTCGCACGGCTGTCGGTGTAGCCCGCGCAGCGCGCGGTGATCGTCATGCTGGCGCTGCCGACGGCCTTGCCTTCAATCGTCAGAACGCCGCCGCGGTTTTCAAAAGCAATATTGCCGTTGCCGCCTGAGAGCGATAGCGTTGCACCCTCTGGCAGGTCGGAAACCTCAACCTCCTGGGTTTGCCCAAGCGCGACCGAAACCGAAGCCGGCAGCTTCATCGGCACCGGCGGGTCGGGCGGTGTTGTAAAGGTTGCCTGCACCATTTGCGTGGCGGTATGGTAGCCTGCGGCCTCGCAGGAGACGGTCACCGTAAAGCTGCCCGCCTTGGTCGAGGCAACACGGATGATATTCCCCTCGACCACAGCCGATACCGCTGGATCGTCCGCGCTGGCCAGCAGGCGGCCGCCCTGTTGGAACGCAAGGCAGGTCACTTTCAGCGTATCCTTCGTGGTGCCCGATATGTTTTGTGCCGCGAGCTCGAGTACTGCCGTGGGCTGCTCCACCTTGACGGGCAGCGTCGCCGAAAACGGCTCATAGCCGGTGTGGGTCAGCTCTATTTGCAGTATCGCCTCGCCGGGAGAGACTGCGGTCAGCTTGACGCCCTCTACCTGCTGTTGGACGTCGAGCACCGTCGGCTCGGTGCTTTGGATGCTGTACACGGCGTTTTCAGGCGCGCCGGACAGCGCCAATATCTTCTCATCGCCCATGCCAAGGACAAGCTCCTGCGTCAGATTAAACGTAGCGCCATCCTGCAAGACGGTGATCTGCATCGGCTGGGTTGTGACCTCAACGGGATATCGGGTCTCCTTGGTGCGATAACCCTTGGCCTCGAGCCGCAGCGTGAGGATGTAAGATCCGGCGATGTCGCAGGATAGGGTCAGCGTGGTCCCATCGGATATTTCCGCATCGAGCGCCGGGTCGCGGCTGATGGCGGTCAGTCGGACGCCTTCAACCTGCGGCAGCTCGGCCGTTACCGTTTTTGCCTCACCCACTGAGAAGTTCAGATTCTTCGCGCCGCGCAGCACAATGGCGTCGCCTTCAAAATCCTTTTCAAGGCAGCCCGTAAGGGCGAACAGCAGCAAAATGCCGATGGCAAAGACATACAAGCGTTTCATATGTTTAACCCCCCTCATAAGGCGGACTGTGTTCGATGCTGATTGAGCGCCCGGCGCACATGCTCTTCGGCAAGGGCGGGCAGGGCCTTCCAATCCTCACGGGTGTAACCGGTGGTGTCGATCATCGGCAAAACAGTGATGCTCACTGCCGCAGGCTTGATGCGAAAGCCGTTGCGCTCCAAGAGATGTCCGGTGCCCTCGATAAAAAAAGGCACGACGGGGGCGTTGTTTTTCTGGGCTATTTTAAAAGCGCCTGCTTTAAACTCGGCCATTTCACCGGTTTTGCTGCGTGTACCCTCCGGGAAGACGACCATCGGATAACCGATCTGCACGCGCTCGGCGGCCTGATTCAGGGCGTTCATCGACGCGCGGGGGTTGTCCCGGTCGATGAAAACGCAGCCTAATTCCAGCATCCATGTGCGCACCAGAGGCAGCTTTTGGATCTCTTTTTTCGCAACCAGCCCCTTCGCGCCGCCCAGATAACCCAGCACGAGCGGGATATCGAAATAGCCCTGATGGTTGCCGACGTAGACGGCAGGCACATGGTCGGGGGGCAGGTTCTCAAGCCCCCGCACCGTAATCTTTGCGCCCGCGGCCCTGAGCAGCCGGCGGGCCCAGTTATGTATGACCGAAAAGGTCAGGGCATCGTGGCGTGTTACCTCGCCCTTTCGCCGCAGGCGCTGCGCCCGCCGCAACAGCGGATAAACCCCTATCAGATAAAGCCAGAAATACGCGAACCAGACAATGGTATGCATCGGTTAGACATCCCTTTCAGTAATAGCCTTATACGCATTCCGTCCAAAAATCTCAAAGCGGAACATTTGAGTAATCAAGATTTTTGAGGCGTATTTTTCGCTTGTAAGCGCGGAAAACCGACAGACCGGGCCATTTTTAATAAAAGTATTTTTATTAAGCATCAGTATTAATGCGCCGTGCGGTTGATAACGACCGGGTGTGTTTTAGAGTGAACAATTTTTTGCGAGCTATAAAGGCTGTAGTAGCCTGACAGCATATAGCTGACCGATATAGCCAGCAAGAACATGGCGGGAGAAACAAAGCCGAACACCTCGCAGGCCAGCAGCAGCGCCGTGAGCGGGCTGTTGGTCACGCCGCAGAACATCGCAATCATGCCGATGGCCGCCGCCGCGTGCGGCTCCAACCCCAACAGGCCCGACACCGTACAGCCAAAGGTAGCACCCACAAAGAGCGTGGGAATAATTTCGCCGCCCTTAAAGCCGAAGCTCAGTGTCACGGCGGTAAAAATCAACTTTAAAATAAAGGCCTCGGGCGCGACCGAGCCTTGCAACGCTTCCTCAATAATATTGATGCCGGCCCCCAGATAATCGCGCGTGTTCAACAGGTGGGCCATCGCAACGACCAGCGCGCCGCCCGTGAAGATACGCAGGTACGAATTGGGAATAAACCGCCGCGCCAAACCGGCGGTACGTTCCAGCGTCAGGCAGAACAGAATGCTCAAGCCTGCGCAAAGCACCCCCAGAACAATGACGCCGGTTGTGACGGCGGGGGTAAAGGGAATTT
>DALYYK010000383.1:0-3061 GCA_031983305.1 Candidatus Fimivivens sp.
GCACCAGCGCGGGCTGGGCTTTTTTAGACCACGAAAACTCGTCGATGGCGAGATAAACCTCAAAGCCCATGTCGCAAATGCTTTGCACAATGCCCTTGTGAGAAAGCGAAAACGGGTCAAAGGTGCCGGGAAAGAACGCGACCCGCTCGGGCGGCGCAAAGCGAAACGGCCCGTCCTCGATATTGTGCAGCACCAGAAAGCGGTAGATGTGCGAGAGCGCCGCGGCGGTGTAGAAAAAGGTCAACTCGCGCTCCTCGTTCTCGCTGATCAGGCAGAGCAGCTTTTTGGCCACAAGTATAAACAGCGCGGTCTTATCGGCGTAGGGCATAACCTTGGAGGCGAACAGCTCCTCGCCTAAGATCCGCAACGTTTCCTGCCGCACCGGCTCGCGGTAAGAAGCCAGGCCCTTGAGTAACAGCCCGGCCAGCCGGTTGCGCCGGGCGGTCAGCGCGGCAGCTTCTTCTCCAAAGCGGTTCCCGTAAACGGAATAGCCCGCCAGGATGGCGCCCACCGTGTCCAGCGCGGCGTTGACCGCGACGCTGCTCGAGACGCAGAGCAGATTCTCCATCTGATCGACCAGCTCATCAAGCTCACGGGGCGGCAGCCACAGCGCAAAGCGGCCCAGATATTCGGGGATATATTTCGCGGGCTCGGACTGCCCCGTCTCAAGCGCTTTTGAAAGCTCGAAGGCAATCTCGTTGCGGCGCTCAGGCGTCAGCTCGGGCGCCATGGCCAGCAGCGAAGCGCCCGCCATGCGGCGCACCACCACATTTTCACCAATCTTAATCAGATTGGAAAAATGGGTCGCGATGTGCAGGATATTCGTGTGGTTGCCCTGCTCGATTAAATCGAGCAGGTATTCGACGCCCACGGCCTTCATAATCCAGGGGGTGGCAGTCTTGAGGTTATCCAAAAAAATATTGGATACGGCGGCCTGCCGACTTAAAAAGCTGTCCTGCGCGGTGGTGTCGTAGCCGAGCAGCCGCCCGAGCTGCGCCTGCAAAAACAACAGCGGCGTGCTGCCTTGACAATCCGCCGACTCGGCGGCACGGGCCATTTCCTCGCGCAGCGGAATATCCTGCGGCACAATATAGAGCAGATGCCGAAACAGCCGCAGCGCCGCCGCCTTTTGAACCGGCTCGCCATTTTTTAGCCACCACATTGCAAAATGCGCCAGCTTGGCCGCTTGGTTTACGCCGCAGAACGCCGCCGGAATATTCACAACGGTATCGAGCAGCGCAAAGGCAGCGTCAGGCTCGACGGCGGCGGGGTTTTCGTAGTGCAAAAACAGCTCACCCGCAAACATGGCGGCATCGGTGTCGGAGCTGGACTCAAGCAGGGCGTCAAGCGCCAGCTTGGCCGTATAGCGTATCTTGCTGGTCTGCTGGGGCGTTAAACGGCTGTCGGGATGGATCAACCGGTCAAAATAGGTGTGCCACAGCGCATAGTGACGGTTGTCGCCGGAGGCAGGCTCGCATCCGACGGGTTGCTCCTTGCGGTAGCCCGAGTGAAAGCCAGCCAGAATACGGCCAAGCAACGACGCGGCCTGACGGCGAATATCGCCGTCAGGGTGCATAAGCAGCTCATACAAAAACGAGAGCATCTGCTCTTTCTGCGCGGCGCTCCAGTAGGTAAAATACTCCTCGAACACCGAAACATAGGCGCGAAGCCGGTCGGGGGTCTTCTCACTTCGGGCGGCCTCGAGCACGTTACCAAACAGCTGGTCGTGACTCAATCGGTGCATCAGGCGGATGTTGTGATCCACCGCGCGGTATCGCAGCGCCGCCACCGCCTCATCCATTTCCATCAGCGCGGCGTCTTTAAAGGAGGCAGTCTTCACGGTGGGCAGCGTCAGCGTGGTGTCAACACCGAACGCGCGCATATACTCCTCAAAATCGTGCAGCTTGGCGTAGACAAACTGATAGCGGCGGCGTTTGGCCGTGTCCACGTTGTCAAGCTTCTGCAAAATGACGTCGAACGAATCGGCAAGCGAGAAAATCTCGGCAATTTCCTGCCCGTTCTCGTCACGGGACTGTTTGACACGAAAATCGGCGTAAACAAGCAACAGCGACTCGGAGGAGAGGTTCTCAATCTCAAGATCCCACACCGAGTGATTCGCGGCGATGCGGCCGATGTCGTTTAGTCCGCGCCCGGCGCACCACGCGTCAGTATAATGGTAGTGCAGGTAGGGCACCCGTTCACCGGTCTTGCAGCCGAATTTGCCGATGTCGTGCACGGCGGCCGCCGCCGAGAGCAGCGGCAGGTCGACCAGCCCGCCACCCACATAAAAGGCGCGGGCGCAGGCCATCGCGACGTAATGCACGCCCGCGATATGCTCAAGCGTGCGGTAGGGCGTCAACTCGCCGCTCAGACGCAGCAGCTCATAGACAAAATCCTCATGAAACCACCCGCAAAACCGACGGTATTCGTCGGCGCTGGCGTTGCCCTCAAGCTCATGGTCGGCGCAAAAGGCAAAGTCATACTGCGGAGAAAAGGGCAGCACCGCCCGCTCCTCCTCAAGCAGCTGCTGCAAAACGCGCAGATAGCACAGCGCGCCGTCGCGCTGCGCGTCGTGATACGGAGTCTCAGCTTGCGGGAACTGCAGCGCATTGGCAATCTGATAGGCACAGTTAAGCCACCCGTCAGGCGGCTCGGGCGCGAGACCCTCAAGCAGCGGGCGAGCGACGGCCAGCGCTTCGCCGCAGGTGATTCGCCGTGTGACCGGCAATAGCGGGCGCACCGCCTGCACCCAGTCCACGTGCTCAAGCAGCAGCGCAAAAGAAGGTGCGGGAATCGTCAACCTATTTAAAAAACGCTTTTCACTCAGCGCTTCAAGAATGCGCGCGCCGAGCTGTTGGGCGAATTGATGCTCCATAATATCCTCCAAGCTGCCCGCGTGGGGCAAGCGTCTAATATATAATTGTCACCGCGCGCGTGCTAACGACGGCAGATGTTGATACCACCCGCCGGACGCGTGCCGCCAAATCTGCCGCAGACGCGCCGCACCATCGGCTCTTTTGTATAAAAATTTGACCGACGCCCGAGAACAGGCCACAAAAGT
>DALYYK010000384.1:0-3059 GCA_031983305.1 Candidatus Fimivivens sp.
CTTTCTGGCTGCCGACTACTGTATTCCAAACTTTATCGGCGTCTTATTCATCGAAATAAATCGTGCGGAGCTTTATAACATCATTCAAGCTGAAAATCAGAAGTTCGACACCACCATCTATGTCTATGATCAGCGGGGGCAGCTGCTGTTCGACTACATGGCGGCGGGGCTTCAGCAGTCGGATTTTGAAAACGACGCGCTGTTCATGCGCGCTGATAGTGACGACAACCATAACGCAAGCTATTACATCCACACCTCCGATCTGCTGGGGTGGAAGTTTATCACCCGCACGAACCATCAAAACGCCAATATTCCGCCTTCAAAGCTGCTGGGGCTGCTGCTGCCGGTGCTGTTATTTTATATTTTGGTTAGCCAGTTGTTCTCGCTGTATATCACGCAGTCAGTCTATAAACCGATCAACCGGCTTATCCGCATCACAACGGTACCCGATGCCGCACAGCCGCCCAGCGAAGAGCACGACAGCCCTCGGAAAATCCGCAACGAGGCCGACTACCTCGAGCTGGCTTTTCTCAACAGCATAGAAAAGAACGAACAGCATAAGGCGCTGATGCACAACATCGCGGGCGATATTATAGAGCAAACGCTGCGCGGCATTATAAGCGGCAAAAATATTAACGCGCAGCAAATAAAAGCGACCTTAGAGGGCATCGGCCACGAGCGTCTCGGTCAGGGGCGCTATATGGTGCTGGCGGGCCTTTTATCCTACCCTGAGAATCAGCGACCGGACATGGTGGAGCTGGAGCTGTTCCAACGCAGCGTCGTGCGCATTTTCCGCAGCGCCGCGGCGGAGGATTACCGCATTCTCACCTTCTTTCCCGACAAGGATATTGCCGCCTCGGTGCTGTTCTTTGCTCAGAATGCCGCGTTGATCCAGATCAAGGAATGGGTCTGCCGCTTGGAAGAGGCGGTGCTGCGGGCGGTCGAGCCGCTGCCGTTTGGGCTGGTCATCGGCAGAGGGCATGTCTATAACGATATCGCGTCGCTTCAATTTTCATATCATGAAGCGGTGGATCACGTGCGCTACGCGCAATATATCGGAGACTCGGCGCGCGATAACGCCGAGGCCGTAGAATCGGGCGAGGGCATGTATGAGAGCCTGTATTACATACGGCGCGCCAAAAAGCTGATCAACGCGATGGAAAGCGTCGGTATGGCTGAAACCGAAGCCGAGATCGTCGCGCTGATTAAAGAAATGTACGGCCGTGAGGTTGTCAGCAAAGAGGGCATTCATCGAATGCTCGACGATGTGACCGAGCTGTTGATCGCCGCGCGCGTCACCCTCGAAGAAATGCGCAGCGCCGGTATCTCGCGCGATCTTGAACATCTGCTGATGGAATCTGACCCGGAACACCAACAGGAAAGTATGGTGCAATTTTATCGCAGCGCATTGAATCTTTTGCAAACGGCGCGCCGCAAAAGCCACAACAAATATGCCGTCGAAGCCAAGGAGTATGTCGCGCTGCATTATATGGACGGCGAGCTTTCTCTAGGCAAAATCAGCGAGGCGCCGGGCATCTCGCTGCCTTATCTAAGCGCTATTTTTACCGAGACGACAGGCGAAAAGCTCAGCTCATATCTCAACCATTACCGCATCCGGCAGGCCCGGCGCTTTTTGTCTGAGACGAACCTTAATATCTCCGAAATTGGCTATAAATGCGGCTTTAACTCGGCGCAAAGCTTTGGCCGGGTGTTTAAAAAGACCGTCGGCATCACGCCGAAGCAATACCGCGAAAATACCGGCATTTAAGGGGGATGACGCATGAACACCACAGCCTTGAAAGCGCTGTTAACGCTGGCGCTGTTCGCAATTATTCTGGTGACGTCGGCTATCACCTTTTGGGATACACCACAGCAGAACGCTCCGCATGCCGGAGTCTCCGGTTCGGAGATGACCGCGCAGGATAAAATCGTGTTTTCTCTGGCGACCTCGGGCAACTGGAGCGACTCTTATCAGAGCACATTGGTACAGGAGCAGATTAAGGCGCTGGAAGAGAGTTCGGACAAACATATCCGGCTGCGGCTATATGACCGCAACCAGCTCGGAGACGATTTGCGCATCGTGACAGGCGTGCAGCTGGGCACCATCGATATTGTCAGCTCGGTACCGTCCACACAGGCGCTGGCAGTGCCCGAAGCCGCGCTCATGGATACGCCGGGGCTCTTCTCATCGCTTGAGCAGTTCAATGCGCTGATGGCCGGAGAATACCGGGATGTCATACAGGGCTATTATAATGCCGCGGGTCTGCACTTGCTGACGGTGTATGCCTATTCCTACCGACAGATGAGCTGTAAATATCCGATCACGCGGCTGGCCGATTTAAGGGATCTGAGAATCCGCATCGTCGAAAATAAGTATCAAGAGGCCTATTGGAAGCAGTTGGGGGCCACCCCGATCCCTTACAGCTTTGACGAGCTGTATTTTGCGCTCTCGCAGGATATCGTTCAGGCGCAGGAAAACCCCGTGGATATTCTCCTGTCTGAAAAGATGATGGAGGTACAAAACTGTATCATCTTGACCGACCATCTGCCAATGATACAGGTTTTGGCGATGAATCAAGCGCGCTATGAGCAGTTGGACGAACAGACAAAGGCGCGTCTCAACCGCTTTGCCGAAAATCTGCGCCAAAGCATGATCGCCAATATGCCGACAAGCGAAGCCATCGCCGTGGAAACGCTGCAATCCGACTACGGCATGCAGCTCATCAAGCCAGAGCCGTCCTTAAAGGATGCGATGCGCGCCTCCAACAGCGCGGTTTTAAACATGCTGCGCGAGGATTTGGGAGCCGAAAAGGTCGATCGGTTTCTCGCGGCGGTCGAAGAAGCCCGACGCAGCGTTGCGCGGCAAAAGGAGCGATAAGCCATGAACCGAAAAAATAGCATTTTACCCGTTATCGTCATTTTGCTGGTGACACTGGCGGCGGGCTGCGGGCATACGCAGACCCCTGCCCCCGCGGTGCCGGTGCCGGAGTCCATTCCGGCAGCGGGAGAATCGGATATACTGACCCGTCCCGTGGAAATTATCTGCCCCTGGGCGCCGG
>DALYYK010000385.1:0-3057 GCA_031983305.1 Candidatus Fimivivens sp.
TGCCCTCGCGGACGAATACGCCATAGAAGGGGCCCCAGGGAAGGAACTTCTCGTACGCAGGAATCTCCTTGGTGATGTACGGGATATTGTCGAAGCCCTCAAGTGGCTTATTATGCATGACAGCCAGTGCCTTGAGCTTTCCGGCACGGATCAGCTCCGCACAGGAGCCGACGGTGATAATCGTGTATTCGCTGTGTCCGCCCATAATTGCGGTGGTACAGGCAGCTTCGCCGTCGTAGGTAACCATATTGGGCGAAACGCCGCTGACCGAGGTAATCATCGCCGATGCGGTAAACGGCAGGCCGCCGGGGCCGGTGGTGGCCATATTGATGGCGCCGGGTTTCGCCGCCATAGCATCAATCAGATCTTGAATGCTGTTGTAGGGGGAATCGGGCGCGACCACGACAACGCCCAAGCTGGTGCAAAGAATGTTAATCGGAATAAAATTGCTGTAGTCAAGCGGAGATGTGCCCATGACCTTGGCAATCTGCGGATTTTCCGCGCCGAAGAGAAGGTTGTAACCGTCGGCAGACTGGTCGTGCACATATTGGGTTGAGATACCGCCGCCGGCGCCGGGACGGTTGGTGTAGACAATCGTCTTGCCGCCGAGGGCCTCCTTGGTGAAGGGCGCAACCGCGCGGGAAACGCTGTCACACACGCCGCCGGCAGACCACATCACCGATCCCTGAAAGTCCCGGGTGGGCGTCCAAGCGCCGCTGCTTGCAACGGCAGACGCGCTGCCGGCAGAGGCTGCGCCGCCGCCGGAAGCCTTCGCGGTGGGATCGGCGCCACAGGCACCTAAAAGCGTCATGGCCAGACCTGCAATCAAAACCATACTTAGTACTCGTTTCATAGCCAAACCTCTCTTTTCTCGTCTGAAATTGTTTATGTCTATACTGCCTTTGGCAGATAAAACCTTATTAAAGCGCAAAGTAACTATTGCACATATTTATAACAAGTACACGCTCACATTTTTGTGATATTTCAATTATAATAGAGGCTCAACAGAATATCCAATACCTCTTTATCCACATATTGATAAATACAATTTATCAATATGTTGACACACTTCAAACAGCGCATTATAATTTTATTAAAAATAGACAACCCCTTTCCTTTATTAACCAATCTCGAATTGATAGGGGGTCCCTGCCATGACCTTGCAGCAGTTGATGTATTTTCGTGAAATCTGCCAATGCAAGAATTTTCATAAGGCCGCTGAAAAGCTCTGCGTCTCTCAACCCTGCATTAGCGCTGCGATTAAAAAGCTGGAGGCCGAGTTGGATCTCTACCTGTTTGAACGAAAAGGCCGACACATTGAATTGACCAAGATTGGCAACTATTATTATGGAAGAATCAACGCGGCGATTAACGAGCTTGAGGCGGCGACCGCTGATGTCAAAAAGCTGGTCAGCTCGACGTATGGCCATGTGGACGTGGCATTCTGCGTTCCATTTGCGCGCGACCTGATTCCCCAGCTCGTGCGCGCCTTTTTAGAGCGCAGCGAAAACCAGAAGATAACCTTTGGGTTTTCGCAGTCTATTACGCCGTAAATTATTCGCGGCATTCAAGAGGACCGGTACGACGTCGGGTTCTGTACGCAATGTAACGAGCCGGGCTTGACCTTCGTGCCCGTGGCGCGGCGGGAATTTGTCGTGATCACGCCCAAGGGGCATCCTCTGGCCGATAGGGCGTCGATACGGCCAAGTGACGCCGCCCCCTACCCCAACATCACCTACATTCGCGAGACCGGTACCTATCGTCTGATTGAGGAACGCTTTTTGGAGGAAATGTCAAGCGTTCATTTTATCTATCGCGCGCACGACGAGGATTCGATTGCCGCTTTGGTCTCGGCGGGCTTTGGCATCTCGATTGTTGCAAAGGTGGACTCGCTGCAACACGCAAACGTCGAGATTCGTCCGCTGGAACATCCGCAAGCGTGCTTCAACATCATAATGGTTTATCAGTCAAATCAGTACATGCCTCCCGCCGTTAACCGCTTTATCCTTTTTGCGAAGGAGTCGCTGACCGGAATGAACGGGGGGCGGCCGGGCTAGCGCGCTTTGTACCGCCGCACTGCGGGTATGGAAGCTGCCGAGGGTGCCAAAAAGATTTTCCAAGCCGTGATGAATCGGTTGTTTTTAAACGCAATCAAAACCACGCGTCGAACGCGTGGTATGCACAAGCCCTAAAAGGGCATGACACCGACTCGCCTCTCAAGAGGCACTGAAAATTCCACCAGTCGCATCACACGCACTGCAACTGCTAAAGCAGTTAACTTCGTAAGCCTTTTGTTTGCAATAAGCCAATCTATAGTTCGCTTCGCTCAATACTTATAGCTAAAGCAAAACGAGGGGAACCTCCACCGGCAGAGCCGGTGGTTTCCAGCACAAAAAGAACCTTTAAGATTGCTCTTAAAGGTTCTCCCGCTTGTTCGATATAAGCGCTTTGGAAATCGTATTCCAAAGCGCTCTTTTATATGCCTTGCCGATATAGCGCTGTTCTCTATCCGTTAAAGAGATTGAACCTGCTCAAGCCATCTTCTTAAATTCAGTATCTCAAAATATGGCTACAAGTGATTTTAAAGAAACAAAAGGCTTTATGAAAACATTTTAACCTTCATGAGGCTTTCTCACCAAATATAAGACCTGTTCATGAGCGGTCGGTATATTGCCTCTGTTGGCGGCCCGTTGCCGTGGATTACGGACAGAATGCGCATGTCCCGGATTTTGTCTTAGCGGTTGGCAAGTAACGGGGTGGCAAGGGCGCCGTCGTACAGAACATCCAACCGATGCAGGGCGCGTGTCATGGCAACATACAGCAGATGCATATCGGTCAGGTTAGTCTCGCGATACACGTCTTGAGAGGCGTCACAGAGGATGACGGCATCAAATTCCAACCCCTTGCTCAGGTAGCTGGGAATGACGCAGACGCCCGCTCCGAACCCCGTGCTCTCCGGCGTAATGGCTACGGCCTCCACACCGGCTTCTTGCAGGGCGCGGCCAAGCTGTGACACATCCTCTTCGGTTTTGCAGTTCCGGGCGCGGGTTCGGCGTC
>DALYYK010000386.1:0-3048 GCA_031983305.1 Candidatus Fimivivens sp.
AGACTGTCCATTGATTTTATCAGCTGATACCGGCCCGCCTTGTGACGGTATTTTCGGTATAATAGAAATCCTCCGCCCCCTCCCCGAGCCGAATGGTAACGGTATGGCTAAATTGATAGCTATCCATCACATCATACCAGTCACACGAGAGTTTAAGTCGGTTACCCTCTTTTTTGGCATGGGTGACGACGCCCATCATCCCCACGCCGCCATAGCCCCCCTCAAAATGGTAGCTGTCGCTTTGCGGGTCGTAATATTCCGTCCCCTTGCGGGACTGGGCCAGAACCGCGCGAAACTGCGCCGCCGTCACCGGAAAATGACGCATCACCGTCTCATCGACGATTTGCGCCGGGACATCGATGCCATACCGCTCATATTCCTCCCGCCGCCCTTCCTGCGCGGCGCTGGAAAAGTAGAGCAGATAAGGCCGAAAATCCTGCGCGAAGGTCTGCTCGGTATAATCTCTTTCAAATGGGCAATAAAAGCCCCACATGCTTAGGTATTTGTCATAATAGGCCTGATTTTCAGGCGTCATATCGGGTTTATAGGGTCGGCTGACCTCAGAGGCGTCGCCGCTGATTTCATAGTCCGCCGTCAGCGTCACCTGCTCGGCCCCGGCGTTAAACGTATTGGTCACCCGGTAAAGGCCCGGATCCTGAGCGCCTTCAAAAGAAGTGAGATCGACCGCGTAATATTCAGTGCCGCGCGGCGCAACAGTCAATTGTGTTCCTGGCGGAGTGGCGGATACGTTTTCCGAAAGCTGCTGCCAGATGCCTTCTTGTTTCTTTTCAAGGATAAATCGCTTTGAACAGGTCACTGGCCGTGCGCCGATATTATTAAACGACAGCCGCAGCGCCGTCGATTCGGGCCTAAAGCTGTCGGGGGATACATACATCGTCAGTTGGTAGGCGAGCGGCAGTGCGTCGAGTGCGGTGCGGATATCGGCTATCGCTTCCTTGAGCGCGCCGTATGCGCCCCCGCCAACCGCCTTATAATGCAGAGCAACCTGCTCGTTGCCGTATTGCGTCACGTAGATATCACCGGTCTCAAACAGCGTGATATTTGAATACCGCTCCTTGCTCAATATGACGCCAAACGTCATATAATCGCTCTGCGGCAGCCGGGTATCGTCGGTCACATCCTCAACAAAGGCTGCATCGATGGGAAATCGACCCAGCGCCTCGGCAAATTGTTGGACCAGCGCGTTTTCCTGCCTGAGATAACTGGTATCCAATCGGTTATTATTCGGGCATGAAAACAAAATAGCGCCATACCCCTCTTTTGACCAAAGCCCATGCTTGCCGTCAAAATAATAGGGCGCGTTGCCGTCGTATGAAAAGGATTCCATTTCGTCGGGCGACGCGGCCAGCACTGTCAGTAGGCTGCTCTCTGGCAATGCGCCAGTGGCGCCGCTTGATGTCCGACCAGCGCTTTGGTTCAGGCTCCTGCCCAAGCAAGCCGAAAGTAATATACAGGTCAATGCGGCAAGAAGGCATAATCTTTTAGACATATCGCTGCCCCCCTTTGTACAAAGCTTTTAGATGCCTTTAGCTTATCACCTTGGGCACTAAAAATCCATTGTTTATACCCACTGGTGGCGAGAATCAGAAAGATCCGCAGGGCGCAATAGCGCCTGCGGATTTATCGTCTGTAAATATTCCTGACGGTGCGCCTTTCATTCGCTCAAAACACCGTCGACGATATGTACCGTCCGGCGGGCGTGCGCCGCAATCTGGGGGTCATGCGTGATCATCACAATGGTGTGCCCACGCGCGTTCAGTTCTGCAAACAGCTTCATAACCTCTTTTCCGGTTCCGGAATCAAGCGCGCCGGTCGGCTCGTCAGCCAGAAGCAGACGTGGCTTTCCGACCAGAGCGCGGGCGATGGCCACGCGCTGCTGCTGCCCGCCCGAAAGCTCGTTGGGGTTGTGCCAGATGCGCTCGGCCATGCCCAGCATTTTCAGCTGCCGGAGCGCCTCGAGCTGTGCCTCCTGATGCGGGATACCCCGCACCAAAAGCGGCATCATGACGTTTTGCAGCACCGAATAGGTGGGCACCAGATGATAGCGCTGAAAAATAAAACCGATCAGACGGTTGCGCACCGTCGTCAGTTGCATATCGGCCATCTGATGAATCGGCAGCCCGGCGAGAAAATATTCGCCCGACTGCACGTCGTCCATACAGCCCAGCACATTCATCAGCGTTGATTTGCCCGAGCCTGAGGGACCGAGCACCGCGAGATACTCTCCCTCGTCTACCGTCAGACTGACTTTTTTTAGCGCCTGCACGACGGTGTCGCCTACCTGAAAATTTTTTGAGATTTGTTTGACCTCTATTAAATGCGCCATTTGCCGCCCCCTGCTACCGCAGCTCGACTGCTGTAATTATTTCGCTGCCGTCGCCCGGATCGGCGCCAAAATATAGTCTGAGCGTGTTTCCCGCTTTTATTGATGAAAAATCCTTGTTGCCGACCGCCATGCCGACCGGGATCAGATAGGTCGCGGTCACTTCTTCCGTTTCGCCTTCGGAGAAATCCGTTTGGGCAACGTTTTGGGCCTTTACCTCTTGTTCATTAAGCTGCACGGTCATGTTTTTCTCTTGAGAAGCGATGGCAGCGGTCTTATCGGTGTTCTCTTTGCTTTTCTGCCGACCCACTGTGTCACTGCTCTGTGTGATAATCAACACCACCTCGTTGCCGACAATACTTTTAACCTTGCCGGTGACGATCTTTTCAGCCCCGCTGATGCCCGCGCTATGATTGTTCCCGCTAAAATCAGACGCCCCGCTATCCCGGACCCTGATTTGTGCCCCTTCGGTGCGGTTTGCGTTACTCCGCTCCCCTGTCGGACGTTCGCCTTGGGGCATATTTCCACCATTATATTGTCTGGTCCCCTGCGGCGTACCCGAAGCCGCCGTCTTTTGCGTCTCGCCGCAGGCGGTCAGACTTAGCAGCAGTAAAATCATCGCGAGAAAAATAGCCAGTGATTGTCGCATTATATCTCTCCTCAATTTAAGGTCAGCGCCTCTATCGGAACCAGCTTGGAGGCCT
>DALYYK010000387.1:0-3038 GCA_031983305.1 Candidatus Fimivivens sp.
TTAATCAACCTTCTTTCAAGCAGCAATGCACCCATGACCATCATGGAAATCAGCCGCATGTTAAAAATAACGCGCACGACCGCCTATGCCATGGTCAATTCCCTTTTAGCGCAAAATTGCCTTGAGAAAGATGCAACCTCTAAAAAGTACACGCTCGGCTATCGCTTCTACGAGATTGGCAGCCAGTATCGCTACCAGTTCCCCTTTTTGAACACGGCGGAAAAGTACATTAACCCGATGTATCAAAAGTGGAATATGGTGCGGATCAACGTGTCGGTTCTCAAGCCCGAGATGATGGCGGTCATCCTGCTGTCGAAGGATTCCTCGCTGCTGCCGCGCATGCCGCACGGTCAGGTGCTGCCCGCACAGTGCAGCGGTGGCGGCAAGGCGCTTTTAGCGTCCGTTGATCCCGCCGTTATCGATAAATGGCTCGACTCCGGCGTTAAGCTTCCCGCGCTGACCCCCAATACGATCACCGACAGACAACATCTGCATGAGGAGCTTGCCAAAATCCGCAGCCGGGGCTACTCAACCGAAATCGAGGAGCTTTCCATGCGCAGAGCCTGCGTGGGCGCGCCGATTCGGAATATGTCGGGCGAGACGATTGCCGCCGCAAGCTTCGCGACCAGCCTTCAGCATTTTCAGCAGTATCAAAACGAACTGATTGATGATATCATCCTGCTCACAAACGATATCTCAGGCGATCTCGGTTTTAATCTGCTCAACCGCCCCTGATATACAGCGCACATTCTTAAAGCTTAAGGTTTTAAGAATGTGCGCTTTTTTTCTGCCTAAACATCCGCTTGGCAGGGCTCAGGCAAATACGCCGATCGGCCATGGAATAAATTCGTCCTCGCCCACACCAAGCAATTCACTTTTTGTATAATTGCCCGAAGCGGTCTCGAGAATCTGCTCAAAAATGGCCTCGCCCATCTCTTCGGTGGTTGCGATGCCGTCTATCACACCGCCGCAGTTAATATCCATGTCTTCCTTCATATGCTGATAAAGCGGTGTATTGCTGGCAATTTTGATGACGGGACAGAGCACCGTACCAAAGCACGAACCGCGCCCGGTCGTAAAGCACATCATATTGGCGCCGCCCGCGATCTGGCCGGTGGCCGCAATGGGGTCATAACCTGGGGTATCCATGAACACCAGTCCGTGCGCCGTGACGGGGTGAGCATATTCATAGACCGCCTGCAACGGCGACCTTCCCCCCTTTTTGACACCGCCGAGCGATTTCTCCAGCACGTTTGAGATGCCGCCCTTGTTGTTGCCGGGCGAGACCTTGCCGTTTATCTGACAATCGCGGCCTTCGGTTTGCTTCTTCCACCATTCAATGCGGTCGATAAGCTTTTGGCCCACCGCCTCGGACACGGCGCGGCGGGTCAGAATATGCTGTGCGCCAAAGATTTCGGTCGTTTCAGAAAGGATGCAGGTACCGCCGTTTTGAACCAGAAGATCCATCGCCTTGCCCAGAGACGGATTGGCCGAAAGCCCTGAAAAGCCGTCCGATCCACCGCATTGCAGCGCGACGCAGAGATGCTCGGCCGAGCAGGGTACGCGGCGAACGTCGTTGACGAGCGGCAGCATCTCTTTAATCAAAGCGACGCCATGACGGATGGCGGCCGCAGTTCCGCCGATTTCCTGAATCGTCATCTTGCCCAGTAGCGGGCCGGGTTCGAGGCGCTCGGCCTCAAAAAGCGCGTCGATATTATTGCGCTCGCAGCCGAGCGCCACCATGACCGCGCCACCCATGTTGGGGTTGCGGACATAGCCGGACAGCGTGCGGCGCAGCAGATCCAACGGCTCGCCCGACTGCTCCATACCGCAACCAAGGTCGGTGATGAACGGCACCACGCCGTCTACATTGGGATAGGCATCAAGAATCTTGCGGGTGAAATGTGCGGCTATTTTTCTGGCCACCGTTGCGGCGCAATTGCTGCACACCAGAATGCCGATATAATTTCGGGTACCGATGCGCCCGCCGGGACGGACATAGCCCATGAAGGTGCGCCGGTCTTTCTGCGGCAGCAGCGCGACCGGATGACAGTCGGCCCCGTAGGCGTAGTCGAACGCCACCTGATCAAACAGGATATTGTGGCTGTGAACCTGCTCACCCGCTTTGATATCCCGCGCGGCATAGCCGATGACGGCGTTATATTTGCGAATCTCTTCGCCCTGTGGAATCGCGCGCGACGCGCATTTATATCCTGCGGGCAAATCGTCGGTCAGCGTGATCCCCTCTTCGGGAATCCTTGTTCCGGCGGCTATATCATGGCGGGCAACCACCACATTATCCTCCGGCTCAAGACGAATAGTTAAATTAGCCATTAAAAAATCCCCCTATCGGCTTGCCTGAGTACAAAATACGGCAGCGCTTTTTGTTTATCAACGCGCTACGCGACCTTTGCTGCGGCAGCGACTTGCCTTTTTTGGATGAAGTAGCAGACCGCCAGAATCACAACGCCGATAAGGTCGGTCACGAGGCCGCTCTTGATCATCAGCAACGCGGCAATAAGCATGACGGCACGCATCGGTATATTAATACTGGTGAGCATATAACCCTGCGTAGCCGCGCCCAGACAGATGCAACCGATACAGGCGGAAATAAAGGCGATCACAATCTCAACCGGTGTGCCTTCCATCAGGAGCAGCGACGGCGAATACACAAACATAAAGGGAATGATGAAACCCAGCAAGCCAATGCGAACAGCGGTCCAGCCCACCTTGTTCGGCGAAGCGCCCGCAAGACCGGCACCCGCGTAAGAGGCCAGCGCGACAGGCGGCGTAATAGCCGAAAGCGCCGCATAATAAAGCACGAACATATGCGCCGTTGCCGCGTTGACACCAATGGAGGTAAGCGCAGAGGTTGCAACAGTGGCGGCAACGATATACGCCGCGGAGGTCGGCATGCCCATGCCCAGAATGACGCAGGCCACCATGGTCAGAATCAGGGTCAGCAGCAAGTTACCGTGAGACAATCTGATAATCATGTTCGCCAGCTGCAAGCCGATGCCGGTGATCGACACGACGCC
>DALYYK010000388.1:0-3022 GCA_031983305.1 Candidatus Fimivivens sp.
AACACGGATTAAAAGCACAATAAAAACAGCGAGAATATTTTGGCCGGCGGCAAGTCAGACGACACAGGACAGCTACCGCCCGCCAACGACCACAGGCCAAACAAGCTGCTAGATTTGTGTGATTTTAATCCATATTAAAATTAAGTGACCCATCACCGCACGAGCTGCACCAATATCTCGGTCATCGACGCAAAACAGCCCGAATGATTATCCCGATCGGTCATAATCGAATACACCCATTGCTCCTGCTCAAAGTTTTCCAACCGCTCTCGCGTTGTCTCAATCTGCTGTTGCAGCCGGTCAATCGTCTGCTCCTGCCGCACCTCGGGGAGATCCTTAAGCGAATAACCTACCGCCGCCACACCGACATCCATCCGCTTTTTATCAGGCCGCTGCAACACAACCCGATATTTCTCGTTTGTCCCGAGCCTGACCGCAAGGTACAAAACCGCATACACTCCCGTCGTCTGCTGTGCCGGATGATGGTGCAGTGTCACCTTGAGATCGCCATACCGGGCCAAGAGCGCGCGGTTGCCCTCTTCGAGCGTTTCTTCCACCGCAAAATGATGCGCCTCAAAGAAGTTTCTAAACTCATGGCAAGCCCGCGCCAGCTCAAATTCGGCCCTGTCGCGGATTTTATCATCCAGCTGCGCCTCAATGCGGCCAAGCAGCGCCTTTTTATCCTCAATCTCGATCAATAACGCCAGACTCATGTCCTACCGCTCCTTTTGACGTCGCTTTTTGGCGCAGATGCGTACGCTGCGTCTTATAACTCCACAACCTAAAAATCAGATGCCTGGACGGTCTGTTTTGCACCCATTCTGCCCCCATTCCCAAGCTGCTGGACTATATCGTAGCACGCGCGGCGCGTGGAACCAAGTAATATTTGGAATAATTTGTCACATCCCTAAATTATTCCCCACCGCGCGGTCGGCGGCCCGGCAATGTATATTTGCTATAGTCCTGCCCATAAAATAATTGTCGGAAAATATTTAAAAAAGGGGGCGGCCATACTGAAAAGAAATCGGCTTTTATCAGCCCTGCTGCTTCTTCGGCAGGGGCTCGGGCGCGCGCATGTCGGCGTGTTTGCGGCCTCGGGTACCTTTTATCTCTTTCTCTCGCTCGTACCGCTGGCCATTTTGTTTTTGTGTCTGCTGCCCTACACCTCGCTGACACAGGGGCTTATTCTCAAGCCGCTGCTCGACTTTGCCCCCGCTCAGTTCCAGCAGTTGATCCATGGCATTGTGGCCGAGGTGTACGCGGGTTCGCTTTCAGCGCTCTCGCTCTCGCTGGCGGTCGAGCTGTGGTCGGCCTCAAAATTCTTCGCCTGCCTCACACAGGGCGTCAGCGAAATCTACGACGGCTATCAGGAGCAAAGCTTCTTCCAGCTGCGCCTGCACGGCGTTTTATACACCGGGCTCTTAATTCTATTTGTCGTTCTTGATTTTTCGATTGTCGTGTTTGGTGAGCACCTTGCGCAGATTTTAACCCGTCATTTTCCCTATTATGCCAGCCTATGGCACGCGCTGCTGCGGCTGCGAGGCGTGATTTTCATCGCGTATCTCACCTGCTACAACGCACTGTTGTTTAAAACGCTGCCGCGCACCAAGCTGCGCTTTAGGCAGCAGCTGCCGGGGGCCGTCTTCTCAGCCGTCGTGTGGTTTCTGTTTTCAAAGCTGTATTCGCTGGCGGTCGAGCTCTTTCATATGTACGGCATCTACGGCAGCCTGACCATGATCATCATCTCGATGGTCTGGATCTACTACTCGATGTTCATTCTCTTTCTCGGCGCTTATCTCAACGCCTTTCTGCTGCGCTATAAGCCGCGTTGGTGGCGCAAGCGGTTTGAGTAAAGGCGATTGAAAAAAGTGAAGCGTGCCGGGTGGCAGGCGCCGCTAAAAGTACAGATCCCTCGGGATATGGTACCATGTAACCGGCTCATAGGGGTATAGCACCACATAGGGATTCTCAGGCGATACCAAATGCTCAATTCCCTGGCTGAACGCCCGCCGGTTGAGCATATTATCCACCACCGTGATGGTGGTTATGGCCCGGCCTGTTTTATTCTGGTACACCGTCATCGCAAGCTTGCCTTCGAGCAGCGCCCGCACCGCCGGCTCGGTCGCATCGATGCCGACAATGACGGTTCTGGACGGATCCATATTCAGATATTCCATCGCCTCAATCGCGCCAAGCGCCATGGCATCGTTGTTTGAGATGATGGCGTCAAATTTTACGCCGGAGCTCAAAACCGGAAGCAGCTGCGACATCGCCTGCACGCGGCTTAAATCGGCGTAAATTGGCGGAGCGGCCGCAACGGCCCTTATGCCGTTGTCGGCCAGCGCCTGCAGCATGGCCTCGGTGCGCTGCTCAGTGATGGGCCGGTCCCTGATGCCCTTGAGCAGAATATACCGGATCTCGTTCTTGCCTCTCTCCTTAAAATGGTTGGCCAGCCATTCGCCCTGCATCCGGCCGGCGGCCTTCTGGTCGGCGCCGACATAGACCACATTCTCGTTGAGAAGGCGCATATCCGCGGGGACAAAGGCGATGAACACAACCTTCATATTGCCTGCGGCCTCAAGCAGCGCGGGCGCCGAATCGGGGTCGACCAGATTGATGAGGATGGCCTTGGCGCCTCTTTTGCGCGCGTTTTCGACCTGCTCAAGCTGAAGGCTTGGGGAGTTCATCGAATCGTGGACGGTCAAATCATAGCCCGCGTGGCGCGCGGCCTCCTTAAGCGCCTCCTGCAGCCCGGCGATGAATTCATCATCCGACTTATAGGATAACGAAATGATTTGATTGTCGCGCCGCGGCGCATTAAAAACCGAATCGGGGTCCATCGTTCTCTTCCACAGCATAGCGGCATCCCCCATTACGGAAATATTTTTATAATAAAGCATTACGGGCAGGCCGCTAAAGATATTCATATATTAAAAACAAAATAGTAACCCCCGCCCGCAAGCGCATTCGCGCGCCGCGGGCGGGGGTGCTGTGCGTATGGAACTTTTCAACCGGCTTACAG
>DALYYK010000389.1:0-3013 GCA_031983305.1 Candidatus Fimivivens sp.
CACTTTGCACCTGACAGCAACGAGCCGCCTATAGCGTTATAAACGCTGCCACAGGCGGCCGTTGCCTTTCCTACTCCCCTTTTCGCACCTTACAAAACAAAAATCGCCCGCCCGTAGAACATACACGGTCCACGTCGCGATTCAAATCGCGCCGCAAGCGGCGCGCTATCACTCTTCACTTTCGCTAATTCAAAGCCATCCCACCACACAGCTTGCAGCCCTTCTTATACTCATACATTCTGTGCTCGGCACGCATCAGCACGCTGTCGGGGTCACGGTCGATGCCGGGCTTATAATAAGCCACGCCCCACGATACGTCGATGCCCGCTTCGCCGTTGGCGTTGGCCTCGCGGTCAAAGGCCTCAAGCGCCACACCCAGCGCGCAGCGGTCGGTGTTGTCGCACACGACGACAAACTCGTCGCCGCCGATGCGGTAAACAGTTCCAAAATCACCCAGATAGCGCAGCAGCGTGGCAGCAGTATCGATAATCAGCCGGTCGCCCCGCGCGTGCCCATAGGTATCATTGACGATTTTAAGGTTATTCGAATCAAACATCGCCATCGCCAGACCGGCCATCGCGCCGGCGCCGTCCTGCTGACGGTAGGCTTCAAGCTTTTGGTCAAAGGCGCGGCGGTTTTCGCAGCCGGTCAACTGGTCGCGGTAGGCCGCAAGCTCCAGCGTATGCATCCGACTCTCGAACACCAGCGTGTCAATGCCGCTCGCCACCAATCCGGCGGTAAAGCAAATCGCAAAAAACAAAAGACCGAGATCGACCGCCAGACCCGCATAATCCCCCTGCCCAAAAAACGCGTTGAGCATACCGGCCACAGCGCCGGTGGCAGCCCCCGCCATGCCCACCGCCATCGGGCGGCACAGCTCCTGATAGCGGTAATAATCAGCCAACAGCACGGCAAGGCTGATCGCACCGGCAGTTAGAAGCACGGCATCGGGCAGCCAGAAATGATAAAGCTGCCCGGACGGCCGCAGCGCGCACGCTGCCAGAGCCGCCGCCGAGGCCAGCAACACAAGTGTAATTAGAATATTAAACAACCGCGCATGACGATTTTTGCCCACATAAAACGCAAACAGCAGCCACGACACACCGCCCAGCCCGACCAGTGCATACAGCATCAGCCGATAGAGTCGCCGGTCGGCCAGCAGCGCCAGCAGCGTGTGTATATAAGCATTGTTCCAAACCGAATAGCAGGCCAAAAACAGCCCGAGCCACAGCATCGGCGGGTAGGACGCATAGCGCAGCATGACGAAATAGGCCAGCGCCAGCAGCAGGCCGACGGTCAGCATCGCAAAACCGAGCCAACCGCGCCAGAAATTTTGCAGCGACGCGCGCATTAGCGCGCCGGCTCGGGTGGTCAGCAGCGCCGAACGCAGCGCCACACTGCCACAGCCCGGGGGAGCCAGCAGCGTCAGATACACCGGCGCGCCAAAATCGCTCGATTCAATCGGGATATAATGGTCGCGCAACGCTCCGGTGGTCATCAAACCCTGCCCCATATCGCCGCAGGAATACACCACCCTGTCGCCGATGCTAACCGTCACCGCCCCCGGAGTGGCCTGACAGTGTAACAGATTCACCATCCCTTGCGCGACGCTCAAATCGTCGAGCCGGGCCACAAGCGTGACCGTCCCCTCGGTGTCGTAGCGCTGAGGCAGCGCCATCGACGGCTGCAAAGCGTCACCTGACAGAAGCTGCCAGCCGCCCAGCGGTCTTTCAACGCCTGCAAAGTCCTGCACGTCGAGGATAACGCCGGACCGAACCACGCTTGCAAGCACCATCGCAAAGCCCGCGGCCAGCAGGCAAAGCAGGATATAATTGAGCTTTTGCAGCGCGGCATCTTTCACGGCAAACCCATCTCCCGTTCCAGGATGATACATATCCAGATGCTGTTAAGTATAGCAAAGGCATTCTCAGATTTCAACAAAATTAACACATTTTGGTAATTTTTGTGAAAGCTCCATGAACCTGTGACCGATATATATCATGCGACACCAACCCAAGCAGTAGGAAATAAAAATTAAAAGTGTAGGATCGTTTTAATGAAGCGTGATGGCACGACGTGAGCGGCGCACCATCACGTTCCACTTATTCCGTGTTTCCTTACGGCTTAAGCAGCACGTTCATCCTCGGATAGCCCATCTCGATGCCGGCGCTTTCAAATTCCTCGCGGATCTCCTCGAGCAGCGCAAAATACAGCGTCCAATAGTCGGGCGTCGGCACCCAGGCGCGCAGCACATATTCGATGCAGGCGTCGTTATAGCCCAAGATACCGGCAAAGACCGGCGGGTCGGCGCAAATTTCGGGGTGGCGGGCCGCTGCCGCAAGCAGCGCGCTCTTAACGCCCGGCGTCGGGCTGGCGTAGGCAGCCAGCACCTTAATCTCAAGTCGACGCTGCGCCGCCTTGGTGTAGTTGGTGATTTTAGCCGCCGCAATATCGCTGTTGGGCGCAAACACCATCTTGTTGTCCGGCGTCAGGAATTTGGTGTAGCTCAGCCCAATCTCATCCACCGTGCCCGAAACGTCGCCCGCGTCGACATAATCACCCGCAACAAACGGCTTGGTCAGTAAAATCATGACGCCGCCCGCAATATTCGAGAGCGCGCCCTGCACGGCGAGCGAAATTGCCAAGCCCGCGACGCTCAACGCTGCAATCAGCGACGTGACCGGAATGCCCAGCTTATCCGCCACGATAAGCGCCGTGAGCAGATAGAGCAGAATATGCACGGCCGAACGTAAAAAGGTGTGCAGCGTTTTTTCAATTTTAAGCCTTAGCAGCACTCGCGTGAACAGCCCCATAAGCACCCGTACGCCCGCCAGACAAAGCAGCAACACCAAAAACGCGGGCAGCAGCCCGCTGGCCGTAACCGCGTCGCCAATGCCCTTGGCCGAAAGCCAGTCGATATTGAAGTTCATCCGAAAACACCACCTTTAATCATTAATAAAAGTGTTTAAAGCAGTAAAAAGCGAATGGTAAGGAGTAAGTAGCGGCGTGCGCG
>DALYYK010000390.1:0-3011 GCA_031983305.1 Candidatus Fimivivens sp.
ATGTTCCCCAGGGCACCTATTTCGTGATGATCGACATCAGCGAGTTTTTGGCGCAGGAACGTTTTAACGGCTGGACCGATCTTGCGTTTTGCGAATGGATGATCCGCGAAATCGGCGTTGCCGCCGTTCCCGGCTCCAGCTTCTTCAAGGAGCCGGTTAATCACCTAATCCGTCTGCATTTTGCCCGCGAGGAAGCTACCCTGAAAGAAGCGCTGCGCCGTCTGGCAAAGCTTAAAACGCTTTAAGCAACGCAGGAGGTTTTGTATTATGAACAACATCAAACTGATTTCACGCGAGCAGGTCATAAAAGTACTTGATATGCCGCGTTCTATCGACATTGTGGAGCGGGTATATGAAGCGCACGGCAAAAACGAGGTGCTCATGCCCGCCAAAATTACGCTGGATACCGGCGAGAGCAACGATTGGCCACCCTATGGCGGTTCCTACAACGCGATGCCCGCCTACGTCGGCAGCGACATCGACACTTCGGGCGTCAAATGGGTGTGGGGCTTTAATGACAACGCCAAAAAGGGTATCCCCTATATCGGTGGCGTGATCATTCTCAACGAGGCGCGCACCGGCGAAGTGCTCGCCATTATGGACGGCAGCTACATCACCGATATCCGCACCGGCGCATCCGCGGGCGTGGCGTGCAAATATCTGGCCAAGAAGGATTCAAAGGTGCTCGCCGTCATCGGCGCGGGCGTGCAGGGGCGCATGAACGCGCGTGCGGTTGCGTCGGTGCTGAAGCTCGATGAAATCCGTGTGGCGGACCTTTATCCAGCCGCAGCCGAAAAATACGCAAAAGAAATGATGCAGGAGCTGGGCATCAAGGTAACCGCCTGCGCTACCAACGAGGAAGCCTGCAAAAACGCGGACGTCATCATCACCGTCACCATCGCGGACGAGCCGCTGGTCATGAAGGACTGGCTCAAACCGGGCTGCACCGTGCTCTCGCTCGGCTCTTTTCAGGAGCTGGACGAACAGATTCCACTCACCTGCGACAAGCTCGTGGTAGATAGCTGGGCGCAGAACGCGCACCGCGGCGAGCTGCTTAAATTAGCACAGGCCGGTCGCATCACCGAGGATAACGTCCACGCCGAGATGCCCGACATTGTGATGGGGCGCAAGACCGGGCGCGAAAACGACGAGGAAATCATCTGCGGATGCATCATCGGCATGGGCTCCACCGACATCGGTACCGCGGCGATTTTGTATCAGGACTATTTCTCGAAGGACGACAGCCTGACCACCTTCGCTATGCGCACTTACAAGTGACAGCAACGCGAAGCATCCATTAAAAGGAGGAAAACCCATGGGCGGTTTGTTCAGCCCGGAGAAGTTTATTCAAATTGCGACGGTGTACGCCCCCTATTTTAAGCAGGGTGCCATCTACACGGTCACCCTTGCGCTGGCAGCCATCCTGATGGGATTTATGTTCGCGCTGGTCATCACCGCCATGCGCATGTGTCGGTTCCGGGTGCTGCGCTGGATTGCGCTTGCGTACATTGAGGTCATCCGCGGCACACCGATTCTTGTGCAGCTGATGATCATTTACTACGGCGTGGCGACGGTTCTGCCGATTCCGGCAGTCAAGCTGTTTGGATTCATCCAAACCTCCATGTTTATTCCCGGCGCCATCGCCGTGGCATGTAACAGCGCCGCTTATGTTTCTGAAATTATTCGCGGCGGCATCCTCGCTGTGGACAGCGGGCAAAACGAGGCGGCCCGTTCGCTCGGCATGACGCCCTTACAAAGCATGTCCGAGATTGTTCTGCCGCAGGCGGTCAAGAATATTCTGCCCGCGCTTGGCAACGAGTTTGTTATCATTATTAAGGAATCGTCGGTGTGTATGGTCATCGGCATCCCCGAGCTGATGTACAACACCAATATTGCAAAGGGCGCCACCTTCCGTACAATGGAGCCGCTGGTCATGGCCGCCATCCTGTATTTTCTCATGACCTTTGTCATCTCCAAGCTGATTGCCCATTTTGAGAGGAGGATGCGCCGTGGCGACCGGATCTAATATTTTAGAGGTATGCGGCCTGTCCAAGCACTATGGCAAGGTACACGCCCTGGCAAACGTCAATCTGGCGATTGCCAAGGGCGAGGTCGTCGTGATCGTTGGCCCCTCCGGCAGCGGAAAATCCACGCTGCTGCGCTCACTGAATCTGCTGGAGAAGCCTACGGACGGTCAGGTGCTTTTCAATGGTGTAAACATTATGGACAAGAGCGTCAACATCAACGCGCACCGGCAGAAGATGGGCATGGTGTTTCAGCATTTTAACCTGTTCCCGCACAAGACCGTTTTAGAAAACCTGACGGTTGCGCCGATCAAGGTCAAAAAGCAGCCGCCGGCGCAGGCCCAACAGCTTGCCCGCGAACTGCTGGCGCGCGTAGGGTTGCAGGATCGGGAGAGCGCCTACCCCGCACAGCTTTCGGGCGGGCAGAAGCAGCGCATTGCCATTGTGCGCGCGTTGTGCATGCAGCCCGACATGATGCTGTTTGACGAGCCGACCTCCGCACTCGACCCCGAAATGGTGGGAGAGGTGCTCGACGTCATGCGCAATCTTGCGCGGGACGGCATGACAATGGTGGTGGTTACGCACGAAATGGGTTTTGCCCGTGAGGTGGGAACCCGCATCGTGTTTATGGATCATGGCTCCATCGTGGAAGAAAATGCCCCGACCCAATTTTTTGGCGCGCCCCAAGCGCCCCGGCTCCAGGAGTTTCTATCCAAGGTTCTTTAGACTGTTTTATCTTCATGTCGAAAAACGCATGAAGTATAAACTAGGCAAGCCCTATCATATTTTACAAAAAAGGAAGATGAAAATGAAATTGCAAAAAGTAGTGGCGCTGCTTCTGGTGCTGGTTTTGGCCATGAGTCTGGCCGCCTGCGGCAACGCGTCGAGCAGCCCGTCCTCGCCCGCCCCCAGCAGCGAAAGCGCGCCGACCTCCGCCCCGTCCGAGACCCCTGTTGAGAAAGATACGATCATTCTGGGCACCTCCGC
>DALYYK010000391.1:0-2998 GCA_031983305.1 Candidatus Fimivivens sp.
AGATGGCGCAGCCCCAAACCCCGGAGGATGCGGCGCTGCTTGCGGAGAATTTCTATGAATTCACGGCCGTGCCCGGGATTAAGACGCCTGCGGAATATGGCAGATACATGACTATAGACTCCGGCCGCTACGAGCTCGATGAGGAGCTGGAGGAATACATCGATTTCAAAAGCTATGGGGAGCACCGCGTTCAAAAGGAAAACGGCAGCTTCACACCATACGGCTACATCGCCTACTGGGGACGTACCCCCGCCGTGGAGGAGCTACTCATCCAAAAGGATTCTCAGAGCATGGGGATGGGTGGCATGCAGCTATAAAAATAGCGCGATTGGCAAATTTTTCGCATACGCACTGCAAGCCGGGTACAATGAATCGATTTGTAGGCTAGCTATTCCGACAACCGGATGCTATCCTGTATGTTTGACGCGCAACAGCATCCGATGCGGTGAAAACCATACCAAACAATTATTATGGAGGTATCAAAATGAGCGTTAACGCCAGAAAAGAGACATATGAACACATCGAGTTGTTTGGCAAGCCGGCGCTTTTCACCAGCGCCCGCATTGACCGGCTTACCGTGCCGAAAGGCTTTTCCTGCTACGATTTGCGTGGCTCCGACTATGATCCCGGCAAACCGGTAACTATGGAAAATATGGTGGTTGTGAATCATGCCGGAACAGTCTTGACGCCGACGCCGGTCGCCATCCCCGAGGAGGGTTTTCGCCGATTGCGCGGCAAGCTGAATTTTCTTGACGAGTGCCTGACTCTTTCAGCATTTTGCGAAGAGCACGGCATCACTCTTGCCCCCGATAAGCACAAATTCACATTGCGTCCTGCCTCCCACGATGAGGCGGGGCTTTTTTATGCCCTGCCGCCTGAGCAGGATGCGGAGATGGGCGCCATCGGTCATGTTCGCATTGATTTTGGCAACGGTGGAAATGCGTTCTGGCACACATGGTGGCCGAGAGGCGACGAGGCACTGAACAGTCCTGAATTTAAAGATGAGCTGACCGAGCTGGTAAACGCGTTGCGAGAAACCGGGCCGCTGAAAAATCTCAGCGCCATGCACAGTTACTGTGCCGGAAATCACGGTGAAATCGATGGCGGCTGGCGGCAGAACTACGGCTACATCACGGAAACCGAACGATATCGGTATCGCCTGCGCTGCAGCCCCGGTCAGGGCGACTATCACACCTACCTGACCGCCTTCGACCTGCGCGTGCAGCAGATGCATATGGCCGCGGGTGTAAACCCTGATCATGAAACAACCATGGGAGGAATGACTTTATGAACAATGAACGCATGGCAGACTTTATTCGGGCGCAATTCCCGTCCGGAACCCGCATTCGGTTAAACCAAATGCGCGACCCCTATGCGCCGGTGCTGCCCGGTACCGAGGGCGTCGTGGATTGTGTCGACGACATCGGACAGATCCATATGAAATGGGATAACGGCCGCACGCTGGCGCTGATCCCGGGCGAGGACAGCTTCACAAAAATCGCGCCTAAGCTGGAGACGCTAAAGCTGTATATGCCGCTGACCGTCGTACAGTATGAGCGGGACGAGTGGGGCGCGTTGGAGGAATATCCCGACGCGCTTGACCAAAGGACAATTCTGCACTATAGCGACCAAATTTTAGCCGCCATCCTCAAAGAGCGCATGCCCGAGGAAACCGAGCGCGGGCTTATGCGTTACTATCATTGCGAGGGGGATGGCGTCAATGAGAAGGTGCGGTCGCTCTTTTTCACTGTTGAGCAGGTTGGCGGCCGTTTGATGGGTGTGGCGGAGTGCCGCGTTCAGGGCAGTTTAAGCGACGTGGAATTGAGTGCGCTCAAGGATTATGTCGTCGGTCAGGCAGCAGACGGCTTTGGCGAGTCCCTGGAGCAGCATCCCATCAAGGTTGACGGCGCCGAGCTGTACGTCAGCCTCTGGAATTCCAGTAACCAGTGGAATATCCAGGCTGAACAGGAGCTGAGCCAGATGTCAGCGGAAGTCACGCCCGAGTCTCCTCAGATGGGAGGGATGCAGCTTGGATAAGTACATCGATTTAGACATTATTAACGGCCAATCTGCCGTTGACGGTATGGACGCTGCGGCCGCTACAGTCAGGCTTCCTACCACACCAGAACAGATTTGCGATGCCTTGGAGCAGGCTGGCGCACTTGATGATCAAATCGGTTACACGCTGACAATCATTGACTGTGAGCCGATTAATTTGGAGCAGATTCTCCCGTTGACCGCAAGTATCCACGCGCTGAACGCCTTTGCTCACGCGCTCGGCCAACTGTCGGATTGGCAGGTCGACGCGTTTGAGGGATTGGCCTTGATGGATGCGAAGAAAAGTGACTTTCAGCCCATCTCGGTCGAACGTCTGTTACAGCTGGCTGCCAGCGTCGACAGCTGCAATATTGCGTATGATGTTCACGACGATGCGCAACTGGGGCGATTCTACGCGGAGAATGACTTCATACCGGAATTGGAGAATCTGCCGGACGAAGTGTTCCGCTGGCTGGATTATAAAAAAATCGGCAAAACGCTGCGTGAGGGCGAGGGCGGCGTCTTCACGCCTGCCGGATATGTGGTGCTAAACGGCGCGTTGGCTGAAATCGAGGCGCCCGCTGTATTCCCTGAGACGCAGGATGTGGATCAGTACCTTGACAGCAATGGACCTGAGCTGAAAATGTAGGCGATGGATGTTTTGCACGGCAGGCGGGAAAGCGCTATAATAAAAAATCGCTGCCCACCCTTATGGCAGGCAGCACTATTGATTCTCACTCAAACAGCTTGGTAACAGAAATATTCAAGGCTTTCGCGATATCCAATAATGCAAGCACGCTCGGGACAGCCTTAGCGGTTTCAATCTGTTGAATATGGTTGCGGCTGTACGAGGTCATTTCGGCAAGCTGCAACTGGGTGAGGCCCTGCTGCTTGCGGTAGAACATAATTTTGAGCCCGATTGCCGCCAATTCTTTGTGATGCTTCTCTTCCATGCAAGATC
>DALYYK010000392.1:0-2996 GCA_031983305.1 Candidatus Fimivivens sp.
CGGTGCAGTTTGCTTACGACGTTTTGAACCAATAATCGTTTATAAAACGATAAGAACGCGGGCTTTGGCGACAGATGCGCCAAGGCCCGCGTTAATTATACCTGAAAACTCCACCAGCCCTGCATGTTTAACGCGCGCCTCTGCTGTGCGTCAGCTACCGGGACTCGCTATCGCGGTTGAACTTACTATTCAGATGCCGGGGCTTCCTTTAATTTCAACCGCATGCAAACAAATGGCGTTATCAATCCGATTGATAAGTCAAATTGCTGTAAAGCTTTTGCGTATTGAGCTTTTGAGGCTCGCGACCGTTTCTGAAATAACGCGCAGCTCTTTAGCTGTACAGTCCGCGGTTATTTGAAACAGCTCATTTTGAAAAATATCTTTAGACTGATCAATATTGCCGCACAAAAGCTCGTCCGGCGAAATATCGAGCGCATTGACGATGGCGATAAAGGTTTTAAGACTCGGTATCGTATTGCCCGTTTCAATATGGCTGACATGCGTGGTTCCGGTCGCAATGCGTTCCGCCAACTGCTCTTGCGTGATCTTCTTTTCAATGCGTATTTTTCGAATTCGCTTTCCAATATCGTGATAATCCACCATGGTTTTGTCCTCCAAATTTATCTTCTTACTTGTATTGTATGTGCAGTCAGACTATGTTATAATGGCTTAAAAGTGCAATTAGACTATATGGATACATATACTAAATAATTGTGCCGCACTATAGTTGCCACTAAATAGACTCCGTAAGGATATCGGGCGGTGAATGGGAATGGCGCCTCTGATACAAACGCGTTTTAACGACATCTTTCAAATCATGCCGTGCGACCTGTTTTGCCATCTCGGACGCGTGGAGCTTTATGTGAAAATATTTTGCCTAAATATAATAGCCAATGACTTTTTTGAAATACGCGCCGAGGACTGTCTGCGCTTTGGCAGCGCGGCGTTTTTTCACGATATCGGGAAGCTGTGGATCGCCAGACCGATTCTTGAAAAGCCGGTCGCGCTATCGCCGGACGAGCTTGCCGTCATGCAAAAGCACCCGCTATATGCAAAAAGCATTTTAGAATCGTTAAAACCCGACGACCGGGCGCTTTATGACCAAGGCTTTTTTGCATTGGCCACCGCCGCGGCCCTCTGTCACCATGAGCGTTGGGACGGCGCCGGATATCCCTTTGGCATTCGGGGTACCGACATTCCGCTCATCGCCCGCATCACTGCCATTTGCGACGCGTTTGACACGATAACCCACGGGCGCGCCTACTGCGGCAGGCGCTCGGTCAACACAGCGTTTGACGAGATTGAAAAATGTGCAAACGCACAGTTCGATCCACTTTTGGTCAAGCTGTTCGTTCAAAACAAAGACCCCATCACCGAGGCGCTTTGGATATGGACCGACGCTCAGAACAAGACAGCGCACAGCGAAAGTGAGGCGTCACAACCATGTATTGCTGCTTATTCGAGTCCAGGGGCTATCCATCGTACCGATCTGCATACTAGTGCGAAAAAGCCATGCAAATCTTACGGGATACGCTAAACACCTCAGACAGACTTGCTCAGATTAACCGCACACAATGATGCTGGTGACGCCACGCATTTCGGCCGAGGAGGTCAGAGCATACGCTTTTAGCCTCCAAGGACGTATGGAAGCCGCACTTGGCGAAGAAGTTTAGTGCTCTTGCTGTGCCGTCGAGGTAAAAAATTCGGTCATTTTAGAGGCCATCCAAATTTCAAAGCAGCTTCTGCAAAACACGAACCCTTACAACAGGCTGATCGTTTTGCATTATTATCGCTTTAAAGACAGCTTATAATCCCTTTTTGCTAAAAATCTGCGGCGCGGGTAAAACACTTTACCCGCGCCTATATGTATGTTTCATCGCAGCTTTATTTGATTGTCTCCATGGCCTTTTTGGCAAAGGTGGGGTTTACGAGCTTCTCATACTCCACGCGGCCGGGCAGCTCCCCCGCCTGCTCCATGACCGTTTGCAGGCGGTCGAGCGCGTCGGGTAGCATCAGCGGGTCGCTCATAAAGGCGTCGACGTCAGCGTGGCGCTGGCAGACCGTCTCAAGCAGCTCAAGGTCGGTATCGGGGAAGAATTCGGCAATCGCTTTGGCCACCTCGGCGGCGGAATGGTTCTTGACCCAAAGCTGGCCCTTGTAAATGGCGTTGGTGAAGCGCTGAATGACATCGGGGTTCTTTTCGATATAGCTCTTGGTCGCGTAATAGCAGGTGTAGGGAATCTCGCCCGAGAGGGCGCCGATCGAGGCGAGGATATAGCCCTTGCCCTCGCGCACAACCGCCGAGGCCGTCGGCTCGAACAGCGTGACATAGTCGCCGGTCCCACCCGTAAAGGCGCCTGCCATCAGCGCAAACTGCACGCTGGTGTCGACGTTAAGATCCTTTGCCGGGTCAAGACCCTGGTTTCTTATCACGTATTCGAGCGTCATCAACGGCATGCCGCCCTTGCGCCCGCCGAGCAGGTGCTTACCCCTGAGCTTTTCGAAGGTAAAGCTGTCGTCCGGCTCACGCCCGATCAAAAACGCGCCGTCACGCTTGGTCATCTGGGCGAACACCATCGGATAATCGGCCTTACCCTCTCTGAGCACGTAAATGGCCGCCTCGGGCCCTGAAAAGCCGATATCGACCTGACCCGAGACGACGGCGGTCATGACCTTGTCGGCCCCCTGGCCGTTAATCAACTCGACCTCCAGCCCCTCTTCTTCAAAGAAGCCCTGTGCAATGGCGACGTATTGCGGCGCGTAGAACACCGAATGGGTCACCTCGCTCACGGTGATTTTCGTCAATTCCTTCTCGCTTTTTGCAGGCTTTGCCTGACAGCCCGCGAACAACGCGGCGATCACGCCGATCGCCAGCAGCACCGAAATTACTTTGGTTTTCATCAATCTACCTCCAATTGCGCATGCGCCCGACGTCAGCGAACAGTCCTGCGCCGGGAAAGCAGCTTTTCTATATACTGTATGCAAAAGTACATCAA
>DALYYK010000393.1:0-2996 GCA_031983305.1 Candidatus Fimivivens sp.
CCGCAACGGCATCGACGTCATGACGACCGAGACGACCTGCTGGACTTCGATCTGGAAGACCGACGATCAGGTCGAGGCTTATCTGGCCGCGCACGGCAGGGCAGGCGACTATAAAAAGCTCGATCCGGGCGAGGTCGCCTATTACGACGGCTGCATTTATGTCGACCTGTCGACGGTCAAGCCCTCGATCGCGTTGCCGTTCCACCCGAGCAACGTCTATACGATCGAAGAGCTTAAAAAAAATCCTATCGAGATTCTCAAACATACCGAACAAGAAGCGCTCCGGCAGCTTGAGAACAAGTCGCTGCGCTTAGGGCTGGCTGAAAAGGTGCGCAATGGGGAGATCTATGTCGATCAGGGCATTGTCGCGGGCTGCTCGGGCGGCACCTATGACAACATTGTCGACGTCGCCGATATCTTAAATGGCCAATCGGTCGGCAACGACGCGTTTACGATGAGCGTTTACCCCTCGAGCCAGCCGACCTATCTCGAGCTGGTCAGAAACGGCAGCATCGAGAAGCTGATGGCGGCGGGCGCGATTGTGCGCAGCGCCTTCTGCGGCCCCTGCTTTGGCGCGGGCGATACCCCTGCCAACGGCGAATTCTCGATCCGCCATACGACAAGAAACTTCCCCAACCGCGAGGGTTCAAAGCCCGGCGAGGGGCAGATCACCTCGATTGCGCTGATGGACGCGCGCAGCATTGCGGCTACCGCGATCAACGGCGGCAAGCTGACCAGCGCTGAGGACATCGAGTTTGTGCTGACCAAGCCCGCCTATTATTTCGATAAGGGCATCTACGAAAAGCGCGTACTCGATGCGATGGATAAGCAAAACCCCAACGCGCCGCTGGTCATGGGTCCCAACATTAAGGAATGGCCCAAGATGCCCAGCCTGACCGACGACCTGCTCGTCAAGGTCGTCACTTACATCGATGACCCGGTCACCACGACCGATGAGCTGATGCCCTCGGGCGAGACGTCGTCGTTCCGCTCTAACCCCGACCGCCTGTCCGACTTTACGCTCAGCCGCAAGGCCCCCGACTACGTGCCCAAGTCCAAGCAACTGCGCGAGATTGAGCGGGCGCGCGAGAACGGCGTCTCTCCGGCTGAGAATACCGAGATCGCGGGCGTGTTTAACGCGCTGCGCCAAAAGAGCCTGTTCGACGGGGACGAGCGGCGGGTTGGCGTCGGCTCCGCGTTCTTTGCCAACAAGCCCGGCGACGGCTCGGCCCGCGAGCAGGCCGCGTCCGGTCAGAAGGTCGTGGGCGGCTGGGCCAACTTTGCCAAGGAGTACGCGACCAAGCGCTATCGCTCCAACCTAATCAACTGGGGCATCGTCCCATTTGTGGTCAGGGATGGCGCCGACGTTCCGTTGGACAGCTATGTCTATGTCAAGGGCATCCGCGCGGCGCTGCTGTCGGGCGCCAAGGAGATACCGGCCTATGTAATCAAGGACGGCGCTGTCAGCGAGATCATCGTGCAGGTCGGCGACCTGACCGGACCCGAGAAGCAGATCATTGCCTCGGGATGTCTGATCAACTATTACAACAGTGGCATCTAAGAGCGGATTACAATCTGTAAAATCGGCGGATGACGCCGAAGGATAAGCGAAGAACCCGGCGAAACCGCTTATGTGGTTTGGCCGGGTTCTTATATGTATCTATGTCAATAGGGTGGGCGCGGTATATAGACTCAAGCCCTTGCGCCATTTTGAGGGGGATTCTAATGCTTTCTCCAATCGTAAATGTTGGTTTTAGCGTTCAAGGTAACGCTGTTGATCACAACAGTGGTTTCGCCGAGCCCCTGAACATCGGCGGCGCGACAGTGGTATTCCCAATAGATGTTTTCGGCAGGCGCGTCCGGCGGTTTTTGACCCGGCCTAAAACCGCCGAATCGATCGTCATATTGCTCCCCTTAAGATAGACGGTCATAACATAGCGCCCGTTCGGCGGGGGAGACGCTGATGATCTCCTTACCTTTGATGTTCTGCGTGTTGAAAAGCAAGTTGTATATGGTTATGAGCCAGAAAAGCAGTAGTATGAATATGCTGATGCAGACAATCTATCTTCTTCGTACCGTGTTTCTTTCATGCGGATTGCTTCCTTAATGCTCGATATAAATAAAGTACAAGACAAAATGGTATTTCGACCTACGACAGGAAATGATCAATTCGGAATAATACCATTTGCTATGATAAATCCGATCAATACCCAAATAGGCTTCGTCACCCCAATATATATCCTCTCAAAAGCACCTGTTTATCATAGACAATAGATCGTTAATATCCTTGTCCCGCCTTTGTTCGCCCTGCGGGGCGGACGAATACTGCCGCACATCGGCCAACATAGCGGAAATTCTTTCTGCAACCAAACCCCGGTTCCTCCATCAGCGTACCCTGCCATTCACACAGGCTTTTGACGAGCTGTTCGTCAAGCAGCGACTGCTCGGGTATCAAGGCAGAATTTGTCTGAATTCTGCACATAGCTTTCCCCTTTTTCGCCACGAAGCAGCGAAGCCGTGATGCTTGCGTTGGAAACGTTGGTCTCTATTGCGTATAAAGGAAGCGGTTCTCCGAAGGCGTCTCATGATAGGTTGCACCCATAGCTTTGCAGAACCTTTTTAAGCTCAGGTATGGCGTTGTCAAATCTTTCGATAGATTCCTCAAGCGACTGACGGGGGCAAGCAGCTAACGCGAACAATCATAAATGCTAACGCTACAGGAGCCGTAGAACAAAATCGACAAAACGGCCAGCCATTCCCAGCGCCAACAGCGCGCGGTATAGATGGACGCATGAATATCACTCCATATACGGAAAGGTGATGCTGACGTCATATGGATGAATCGCGCTATCATATTGCAATAAAAGCCCCGCGTTATGGGCGACGCTGCCGAGTGATATGGCTTTCAAGCCTTTGGCAAACACTTTCTTGAATTCCATTTCCCTAAAGGCATCAAATTATATTTATCAGAACAACACAGTTGATCACCCAAGTTT
>DALYYK010000394.1:0-2985 GCA_031983305.1 Candidatus Fimivivens sp.
GAAGGATCATCTGTCCGGCACTTCCGCCCTTGCCGTCAGCAAGGAGGACGCGGTTGTCGCCGCGAAGATTCTGACCAAGTATGCCGATGCGTCCAAGGGAAAGTTTACGGTTAAGGCCGGCTTTGTCGACGGCGGTGTCATCGACGCCACGAAGGTATCGGAGCTTGGCAACCTGCCCAGCAGAGAAGGCCTGCTTTCAATGCTGCTTTCTGCCCTTACCGGCAATCTCCGCGGTCTGGCCTGCGCGCTTAACAGCATCGCCGAAAAGAACGCTGAGGGCGCACCCGCCGAGGCTCCCGCTGCCGAATAATCAGGCGGCAAACATTTTTGAAGAATATGTAATTAACAGGAGGTAAATGATCATGGCTTCTGAGAAGATCACTAAATTTGTTGAAGAAATCAAGACCCTGACCGTTCTCGAGCTCAACGAGCTCGTTAAGGCTATCGAAGAGGAGTTTGGCGTTTCTGCCGCTGCTCCCGTTATGATGGCTGGCGCTGCCCCTGCGGCTGCCGCTGTCGAGGAGAAGACCGAGTTTGACGTTATCCTCGTCGAGGCTGGCGCTTCCAAGATGGGCGTTATCAAGCTTGTTAAGGACGCTTGCGGCCTTGGCCTGAAAGAGGCGAAGGATCTCGTCGACAACGCGCCCAAGCCCCTCAAGACCGGCATCTCGAAGGCTGACGCCGACGCGCTTGCCGCTCAGTTCACCGAGGCTGGCGCCAAGGTCGAAGTTAAGTAAGGTTATTGCTTTTCTAGAAAACGCCTCCCATTGTGGGGGGCGTTTTTCGATATCCCGGACAATGATAAAGCGAAAACTGTTCCAACGAAAAAGGCACGATTTTAATCCTGTATGAATATGCCATTAAAACCAGCGGTTTGATGGCGGATGTTTTGCTCCATGTTGGCATAAAGGACGAAGACGACGGCTTAGTCTGCGTATCATCTCAGCGGAAAATAGAACATATATGCCCATCTGCGCCGCTTTTTAATAAAATATTCATATTAAAGTAAAGAAAAAATACATCCGATGTTTAATCGTCGCTGTTTTGTATGAAAATTATAGAAAAAGCGATTTAAAGGCTTTGCAGTCTCTTTAAAATGTACTATAATATTCTGTGATACTTTTATTCGGTAAAGGTATAGAAAAAGAAAGGGAGGGCAACGCACTTTTATGATTAATCGCATAAAAATCAGGGTTCTTGAAGCTGCCTATACCATTGCGTCTCCCGAAAGCGAAGACTATGTCCAGGCGCTGGCGGCGGAGCTGGATGCGCAAGCGCGCGCTCTGATGGATGTTGACGCAAAGCTTTCGCCCAACGCCGCGCTGATTCTTTGCGCGATGGGATATGCCGACTCTTTTCACAAGAGCGAGCGGTCGGCCGACCATATGCGTTCACAGCTGACCGGCTATCTGGAGGATGCCAGCAAGGCGCGTGCCGAGCTGGACGAGGCCAGACGCGAGATTGAGCGGCTGCGCCGACAGCTTTCTGCTGCCGGAAAGTAGATTTTTCTGAATCGGGCGCAGCAATCAGGAGGATTTTATGACACTGCAAATAAAGCGGGTGCGCGCCGAGGCGACGCTGCCCGAACGGGCCACCCGGGACTCGGCGGGGTTGGATCTCAGAGCCTGTACCGACGAGGAGATTTGCATTATGCCGGGAGAGACCGCTGTTTTGCCGACCGGACTGGCTGTCGCGTTGCCTGAGGGCAGCGTAGGGTTGGTTTTTGGTCGCAGTGGGTTGGGCATTCGCCACGGCATTGTGCCGGCCAACGCGGTCGGGGTGATCGATGCCGACTACCGCGGCGAAATAATGGTTGGTCTGGCCAATCATTCGGCCGAACCGTACATCATCGTTCCCGGCGACCGTATTGCGCAACTTGTTATTCTACCGGTGCTGACGCCGTCGATCGAAGCGGTCGATCAGCTTTCAGAAACGGTGCGCGGCGCGGGTGGGCTTGGCTCTACCGGGAAGGAATGACAGCGAAGTGAAGCTTAAACGCAATCTGGTCTTTTTGTTTTTTCTGCTGGCCGGCATTATTGTCGGGGCGCTGCTGGCGTCCTTGGGGCAGCAGACCGTCTTTTTAAGTTGGCTGGCCTATGGCAAAACGGTGGGCATATCGGTGGGTGATCCGCTGATTTTAGACCTGTCGTTGCTGCGTATGGCGTTTGGGCTTGAAATCGGTGTCAACATTGCGCAGATTATTACGATTACCCTTTCGCTGCTTATTTATAAAAGCGTCGCGCAAAAGCTGTGACGTAAAGGAGCTTTTAAACCTATGGCGCTTATTCTGGCTTCTGCCTCTCCCCGACGCGTTGAGCTTTTAAAGCTGATTACCGAGGATTTTTCGGTCGTGACCTCTCAGGCTGACGAGACATTGCCGGATGGCATTCTGCCGCTGCAGGCAGTCATGCTTCTGGCGCGGCGCAAGGCTGAGGCAGTGGCGTTACAGCGCCCCGACGATATGATTATCGGGGCCGATACGATCGTTGTGCTTGGCGATACGATCTTTGGCAAGCCGCGCGATCGAAAACACGCCGCGGACATGCTCACGGCGCTTTCGGGCAGGACGCATGCGGTGCACACCGGCGTCTGTATTTGGCATGCGGGCAGGGCTGACTGTTTTTCTCAGGCGACCGGCGTCACCTTTGCCGAGATGGACAAGCAGGAGATCGCCGACTATGTGGCCAGCGGAGAACCGGACGACAAAGCGGGGGCTTATGGCATACAGGGGTTGGGCGCGCGGTTTATCGCGCGTATCGAGGGGGACTATTACACCGTAATGGGCCTCCCGGTGCAGGCGTTATATCAGGCGCTGCGGCAAAGAGGCTTTACGGCATCACTATAACCATGAAATTTTCAGGACCGTATTAAACGTCTTTCGATTTTAGTCTAGGAGGAAAAAACATGTTTTCGTTTTCCAAGGATATCGGTATTGACCTTGGCACCGCCAACACCCTTGTGTTTATGAAACGCAGAGGACTTATT
>DALYYK010000395.1:0-2972 GCA_031983305.1 Candidatus Fimivivens sp.
AAGGGTGAAGCAATTTTATGAAAATTATCAGCAAGGTTAAAAATTCACACATTGAGGTTGCCGAAATCAATGCGCTGGCACAAAATCCCGCCGATTTTATTGCCTATTGCGAAAAAGGCTATTTTGATCAGATAAACGAAATTGTTGAGCAGGTTCTGTCAAGCAACGGACGCTACCGTGTAATATTGCTTGCGGGCCCTTCCTCGTCAGGCAAAACGACGACCGCCCATAAGTTGTCCGAGGGGTTTGCCAAAAACGGTGTTCACGCGCCGGTGGTGTCGCTCGACGATTTCTTTTTAGGTATGGCCAGCTACCCCAAGCTATCCGACGGCACGCCCGACATGGAATCGGTCGAGGCACTCGATTTGCCGCTGGTCAACGCGACGCTGGGCTGTCTCCTGGGGCAGGGCTGCGCGACCTTTCCAATCTTCGACTTTAATAACAGCGTCCGCTCGTCTCACACCAATATCATTGAGCTCGGGGAACGCGGCGTGCTGATTGTCGAGGGGCTGCATGCGCTCAACCCCAGACTCGTCGAGGTGCTCGACCCCAGCGCGCTGTACCGAGCCTATGTGAGCACCCGAACCAAATATATGGACGGCGAAACCGAGGTGCTGACCCCGAAGGACGCCAGACTGATCCGCCGCATGGTGCGGGATCACAACTTCCGCAACCGCTCGCCGCTTGAGACGCTTTTAGCGTGGGAGGATGTGCTCGACGGTGAAGAAAAATACATCTATCCCTTTAGGGACGGCGTGGATTATAAAATTGATTCCTCGCTCGACTACGAAGGGTGCGTTTTCCACCACTACATACTGCCGATGATCGAAGCGCTAAAAGACGACCGGGTTTATTCGGGCAAGGTCAAGCAAATTGTCGACCTGCTCGAGGCGTTCGACGACATCGATTACCGCTATATCCCCGAAGATTCGCTGCTGCGGGAGTTCATCGGAAGTGCATCGGAAGTTGAGTCTAAAAGTACCAAAAACCTATGATAAGCATTGTATTTTTTGTCCTATCGCGGTATAATATAAGAACAATACAGTGAAGGGGCGTGGGGTTTATGTCGGCTTTTGGCAGCGTGATGAATATGGTGCGGGATGCTGCAAGTATAGCGACTAAAAAAACGGGAACGGCTGTCGAGCTTTCGAAATTGAAGCTTCAAATGATGCAGCTTCGTTCTCAGATGCAGAGCACTTATGAGCGGGTTGGAATACTAACCTATGAACAGCAAAAAACAGGAACCGATAATTATGAACTGATCTCGGTATGCATCAAAGAAATTGATTCGCTTTTGGTGCAGATCAATGAACTCAACGCCGCCATCGCCACTATTAAGGACGGGTTTAAGTGCCCCAACTGTAATACGGCCAATCCAATCGACACCCCCTACTGCAAAAACTGCGGCGTCAACCTGAGCAAAAATCGGGAATAATACAGAATAAAAATACTGCGGAGTATCTATCCGCAGTATTTTTTTGCGCTTATCGCCACGGCCTGCATATTCGCCCCCCGTTACTAAATAAAGATGCAAGAGGGGGGGAGTCGATTGAGATCAAAAGGACAGTCGTTTGTGTCGGGGGCGGCCACGCTGATGCTGGCCGCCGTTGTGGTTAAAATTATCGGTGCGCTTTTCAAGATACCGCTGACGCGGATATTAGGCGGCGAGGGCATGGGCTATTACATGACCGCCTACAGCGTCTTTAACCCGATCTACGCGCTGAGCGTGGCCGGATTTCCGGTGGCGGTATCCAAGCTGACCGCCTCGGCGATCGCCAAGGGCAGACGCCGGGAGCGCCAGCGCATCATGTCGGTCGCGCTGGTGCTGTTTCCATTAATCGGGCTGCTGCTGTTTGGGGTCATCTATTTTACAGCACCTTTTTTTGTGACGGTGGTCGGTAACCAGAACGCGTTAAGATCGGTGCGGGCTATTGCGCCCGCGGTGTTTTTCTGTTGTATAACCTCGGTTTTCAGGGGATACTACGAGGGTAGCCGCAACATGGTGCCAACGGCATTTTCACAGGTGGTTGAGGCGGTTGTCAAGCTTGTGGTGGGGCTGTTTCTTGCTTTTCGCTGTGTTGAGAATGGCCTATACAGCTTTAGCGCCACCGGCAGTGTGTTCGGGGTAGCGGTAGCCGATCGGGCCCAGGCGATGACCGTCCTTGCGCCGTATGCCGCGGCCGCGGCGGTATCGGGCGTTGCAATTTCCACGGCGGCGGGCAGTGTCGTCATTGCACTTTATCATCTGCTGCAAAAGGGCGAGGCGCCGTCGGGGCAAAGCAGCATGTCGTCCTCCAAGACGGCCACGCTGCTGCTCGGCATGGCGCTGCCGGTCTCGGTGGGGGCGCTGGTTACCAATATCTCATCAATCGTCGATCTGGTGTCGGTGATGAACCGCATCAGCTTTGCGGCGCAGCACGACTGGGAGGCGCTATGCCGCAGCCATCCCGATGCGATGCTGCAAAGCATGCACGCCGAGCGGGTCGCCAATTTTCTGTACGGCTCCTATACCGGACTTGCGATCACGATTTTTAACCTTGTGCCCGCGCTCACCGCCGCACTCGGCACCTGTGCGCTGCCGATGATCGCGGCGCTCTCCTCTCAGGGCAGAATGGCGCAGCTGCGCCAGCAGGTAGAATCGGTCATTCGTGTCACCATCATCCTCGCCATGCCGATGGGCCTCGGCATTTGCTGCCTGTCCGGGCCGATTTTGTCGACCATTTTTGACAGCAACCCCATTGAGGTGGCCATTGCGTCTCAATTACTGCGCCCGATGGGCATTGCGGCGGTTTTTGTGGCGGTTGCCGGCGCGGTGAACAGCATGCTGCAAGCCGTGGGACGGGTGTATGTGCCGGTCAAGATGATGCTTGGCGGGGCGCTGATCAAATTCCTGATTAATTGGGCGCTGATTTCGGTGCCTGCCATCAACATATCGGGCGCGCCATGGGGGACGCTTGGGTGTTATCTGTTCA
>DALYYK010000396.1:0-2959 GCA_031983305.1 Candidatus Fimivivens sp.
GCAAAGGTAAAGCGATAGTAATTCGGCGCGCAGGTGAGCGTGAAGAGCAGCAATATCAGCGCCAGTAGCGTCGATATTATCCGTGCATACAGCGCTAGCAGCTTTAGGCGCTGCGGACGTATCAAAAGCAGCACCGGCAGCGCCAAAATAGCAAGCGCCGCCGCTGCCGACAGTCCCCAAAGCAGAACCCCCGCGACCGAAAAGGGCAGGTGTCGGCTGATAAGGCCGCATATATATGATGTTTTACGAAAGATGTTCTGCGAGTACACCGCCTCGATCAAACGGGCGGGCAACACGCGTATCAAAAGCAGCAACACCGCGCTGACGGCAAGCGGAATCAGGCATGCGCCAAACAGATGCATGCGCTTAAGGGTATGTACAAATGATCTCTGCTTCGGGATAAAAATCGTTCTGCCCATAGCCTACAAAGTCCCTCCTAAAGCAATACAATTGTGATGCCGTCATTGCCGCGCGAATAGTCGCGGTCTCTTATCAGGTCGGGATATCTGGCAGTCAACTGGCGTGAAACCGCGCTGAACGGTGAAAAGTCCTCGCCCTTTACATAGCCCTTTATCGTACCGAGACGCTGCTTTTCAGCCAAAAACCGTTGCACATCGGCCTTTATGGCGCCGCCCTTTCCACTCGAGCCGTAGCCGTGGATAATCTTAACGGCTTTGTCACCCCGCACCCTTGCGGTTTGCAGCGCGTTGTTTAAGCGGTTTCGCGCTATTTCCACGGTGGGCATTCCATCCTCAAGATTCACGATTCGGCAGTTCATGTCATGCTCCTTCCGGTACGGTCGAGTTTTTATTTTTTATGATACCACAAATGCGTTTGGCTTGCAATTTTGGATGTATAATTCTATAATTAGGCAAAACAAAGAATGTTTAAAGAGGAAATGTACATGCAAAATAAGCATGAAATCAGACGGTGGCTGCTGCTGATCACCTACGCCGCGCTGATGGCTGCCCTGCTGATCAAATTAGATTCCGCCGCCGCGGCGCTCAAACAGTTCTTTTTGCTGTTGGTACCGGTGTTTGTGGGCGGCGCGTTGGCCTTTGTGCTAAAAAATCCGTATGATCGGGTTTGCGTCTGGTTGGTAAAAAGTCTTTCGGGTGGGTCAAAACGGCTTGCTTCGCCCTTGGCGCTGTTGTTTGTTTATAGTGTTCTGTTTGGTTCGTTGGCCCTGATTGTGTCGGTTCTTGTGCCGCAGCTAGCCGAAAGCCTGCGCTTACTCAGGCAGAATGCCGAGACCTTTGCGCCCACGCTGACGGTCTGGGCACAGCGCCTTCAAAGTGACCCAGCATTTTTAAATGTCGATCTCGCACCGTATTATGACGCGCTCAAGAAGCTGCCGGAATGGCTCGGGCAGCTTCTGCTGGGTGCTATGCCGCAGCTTTTCTCGGTGACCAACAGCGTTGTTCGCAGCATCGTCAATTTGGGGCTGGGGCTGGTGTTTTCGGTTTATCTGCTGCTGTACCGCCAAACGCTGGCGCGGCAGACCGAGCGGCTGATCAAAGCGCTGATGTCTGACACGGCCTATTCGGCGCTGCTGCATACCGGCAGCGTCGCCAACCACACCTTTACGCGCTTTGTGGTCGGTCAGTTGACCGAGGCGCTCATTCTTGGCGCACTCTGCTTTACGGGCATGCTGCTGCTGCGTTTTGAATACGCGCTGCTTATCAGCGTGTTGATCGGGTTGACAAGCCTGGTGCCGATTGTCGGCGCATTTGTGGGCCTTGTGCCGGCGGTTTTCATTCTGCTCATGGTCAGTCCCCGGCAGGCGCTGGGCTTTTTCGTGTTCATTATCCTATTGCAGCAGGTGGAGGGAAATCTAATTTATCCCAAGGTGGTGGGCGGTTCGATCGGCCTGCCGCCGCTGTGGATATTGCTGGCCATCACGGTGGGCGGCGGAATGTTTGGCATTCTGGGTATGCTGCTGGCCGTGCCGGTCACCTCGGTGCTCTATCAGCTTGCGGGTGAGGGCATTGCCCGCCGACTGGCACGAAAGCAGCCGCCGTGTGAGAATTCCCAGCCTTAAAACGGCCTGCCGCAGGGCGGGCAACGCCAATGGATAATCGTCAGCTTAAGAGAGGGAAACAGAATGAATAAACTGCGCATTTTTACAACGTCATTTAGCAGCGTCTATCCGCTTTATATCAAAAAGGCGGAAAATAAGGGACGCACCAAAGCCGAGGTGGACCAGATTATTTTTTGGCTGACAGGGTATGATCACGAGGGCTTACAAAAGCAGTTAGATAACGATACGACCGTTGAAGACTTTTTTGACAATGCCCCGCAAATGAACCCGAAGGCGTCGCTGATTACCGGCGTTATCTGCGGATGCCGTGTTGAAGAGATAGAGGATGCGGTCATGCGGAAAATACGCTATCTTGATAAGCTGATTGACGAGCTGGCCAAAGGCAAAAGCATGGAAAAAATATTGAGAGCATGATAGCTGGTTCAAGGCTTAGACTTTGATAAGCTTAGATTCGTGCGCTCAAGCGCGGGTGGCAGGGTTAAACGCCTTGCCACCCGCGCTTTTTATAGCGTATATATCGACGGCGGGCGGCTGTAAATTTTTACAAAGCCTTGACTTTTTAAAAACAGGGAATATACTGTACATATACGATATAAACAGTAATAACGCGAAAGGAGGGGAAGTCAGGCGTGGATATCATCATCAGCAACGCCAGTGGAAAGCCCATCTATGAGCAAATTACCGGGCAGATCAAAAATCTGATCCTTTCCGGAGAGCTGCGCGCCGGCGATGCGCTGCCCTCGATACGGTTGCTGGCTCGAGAGCTTCGCATCAGCGTTATCACCACCAAGCGCGCCTATGAGGAGCTGGAGCGCGACGACTTTATCGAGACGGTTGCCGGAAAGGGTAGCTTTGTTTCGGCAAGAGACGCACAGCTCGTACAGGAGCATCAACTGCGCGAAATTGAAGCGCATCTGC
>DALYYK010000397.1:0-2957 GCA_031983305.1 Candidatus Fimivivens sp.
GGTAGTAATTATAGATACAAATCTTGAAGAATTTTGTTGTGCTGCACTAAAAATTGCATTTTTAAAATTCCGTCTAAAAGTTTGCGGATGCTTGTCCAATAATATCCTAAATTACCTGTTCGAGCGGCAAATCAGCTTTAAATCCCTCCTTTTTGCGGAAATTTTAATGCATATAATGAAACTTAAAGACGATTAAAAGAGAGGTTTCACTTTAATGAAAAAGACCGATTTTACTGTTGCTGTCAAGATAGACAGCAACACCTTTAAACACTTTGCCTTATTTGATACCTTTATCCGACAGCGCCGGTGGAGATCCCCCGCCATTTTCGCGGGCATTATGCTGGTGTTTTCACTGATCGCCTTCTCTCAGTCCGGCAGGGTTGGGCAGGCCGCGCTGCTGGGCGGCGTGCTGCTGGGCGTGGGCATCCTGCTGCCTGCCGTTTATTTTGTCAGCTTTGAACGGTCGGTACGCGCACAGATTAAAAATTTTGGGCTAACGAAGCCCCGTCAGGTTTATACGTTGCGGCTCAATCAAAACGACGGCGTGGCGGTAACCGCCGACAAAGAGCAGGCCGCCTACCGATGGAATGCGCTGTTCGCCGCCTACCGCACCGACCGGGGCATCTATTTATATGCCGCGCCCACGCGCGCGTATCTGATGCCCAACGAACAGATTGAGGGCGGCGCCGACGCACTCTGGGCGTTTTTATCCGCCGTTATGCCAACGGTGCAACTGCATGATTGCAGACGCCATGGATCATAATGCAGTATAAAACCCTCATAAGCTTAATCGTTAGCCGCTTCAAGCAAAGTATACAAAAGAAGCGGATTAAATTTTGTTGTAACTTGTCTTGAATTCTAGTATACAAGTTATATAATGATATTATAATCTGCATAATGAACCCGTAACAGATGGTCTGTGGTTTTGAACGATAGGAGGTATAGCTGTTATGAACAAAATTCTTGAACGTATTTCAAACGTCGGCATCATTCCGGTTATCGCGATCGAGGACGCCGACAAGGCGGTTCCGCTCGCGAAGGCGCTGGTGGCGGGCGGCTTGCCCGCGGCTGAGGTCACCTTCCGCACCGCCGCCGCTGAGGAGGCCATGCGCGCCATCATTAAAGAGGTGCCCGATATGCTCGTCGGCGCCGGCACGGTGCTGACGCCTGAACAGGCCGATAGGGCGCTGGCCGCAGGAGCTCAATTTATTGTTACCCCGGGCTTTAACCCCGAAATGGTCAAATATGTCCTCTCAAAAGGCGGGTTGATCATGCCCGGAACTGCCACCCCCGGAGAGATGGAGCAGGCCATGAGCCTAGGGCTTTCGGCGGTTAAATTTTTCCCCGCTGAGCAAAATGGCGGTGTCGCGACCTTAAAGGCGGTCGCGGGACCTTATAAAAACCTCAAGTGGATGCCCACCGGCGGCGTCAGCACCAAAAATATAATGGACTATCTTTCATTTGATCAGATTCTGGCCTGCGGCGGTACCTGGATGGTCAAAAAAGAGCTGATCGACGCCGAAAACTGGGACGAGATCACCCGCATCTCTCGCGAGGCCGTCAAAACCATGCTGGGCTTTTCGCTCGGGCATGTCGGCATCAACTGCGCCGACGAAACAGCGGCTCAGAAAACCGCCAAGACGCTGTGCACCCTCTTTGGCTTTGACTATAAGCCGGGTAACAGCTCCGATTTTGCGGGCGCTGCGGTCGAGTGCATGAAGCGCCCGTACCTCGGCACGCACGGGCATATTGCCATCGCGACCCACTCGGTGGCACGCGCTATGTTCCATCTAGGACTTCAGGGTGTTGAATTTGATGAATCCACCCTTAAAACCGATGCCAAGGGAACGCCCAAGGCGATTTATATCAAGGACGAAATCGGCGGCTTCGCCGTTCACCTCGTGCAGAAATAAGGAGGCATTTTCATGAGCAAACGTGTGATCACCTTTGGTGAAATTATGCTGCGGTTAGCCCCCAACGGCTATTACCGCTTCTTTCAGGACGACCAGCTTCAGGCCACCTTTGGCGGCGGTGAGGCAAATGTGGCCGTCTCGCTCGCAAACTACGGCGTTGACGCCGCTTTTGTGACCAAGCTACCCGCTCACGCCATCGGCCAAGGGGCTGTAAACACGCTGCGCGGGCTGGGGGTCGACACCTCTAAAATTGTACGCGGTGGCGACCGTGTCGGCATCTATTATTTAGAAAAGGGCGCTTCGCAGCGTGGCAGCGTCGCCATCTATGACCGTGCCCATTCGGCCATTCAGGAGGCGCAGTCCTCCGACTTTGACTGGGACGCCATCTTTGAGGGCGCGGACTGGTTCCATTTCACTGGCATCACACCCGCGCTTGGCCCGAATCTCGTGCAGATCTGTCTGGAGGCCTGCAAGGCCGCCCGGGCAAAGGGCATCACCGTTTCGTGCGATTTAAACTACCGCGGCAAGCTGTGGACCCGCGCGCAGGCGCGCGAGGCCATGACCGAGCTGTGCCAATATGTCGACGTCTGCATCTCCAACGAGGAGGACGCCAAGGATGTCTTTGGCATTGAGGCCGAGGGCAGCGATATTACGGGCGGCAAGCTTAATAAAGAGGGCTACAAGTCGGTGGCAAAGCAGCTTGTTGAGCGGTTCAGCTTTAAAAAGGTCGCCATCACGCTGCGCACCTCCATTTCCGCCAGCGACAACGACTGGGCGGGCATGCTCTACGACGGCGAGGCGTTCTATTTCTCGAAGGAATACAGCCTGCGCATTGTCGACCGCGTCGGCGGCGGCGACTCGTTTGGCGGCGGTCTGATCTTCGCGCTGCTAAACGGCAGAGACGCCCAGAATGCCATTGAGTTGGCCGTAGCGGCCTCGGCGCTCAAGCACTCGATCGAGGGCGACTTTAACCGCGTCACCCTTGCCGAGGTTGAAAAGCTTGCGGGCGGCGACGCCTCGGGCCGCGTACAGCGGTAACAATCC
>DALYYK010000398.1:0-1608 GCA_031983305.1 Candidatus Fimivivens sp.
GATTTCATCTTTTCAGAGACTGCAAACTAATTTGCGCATAATTCTTGACACTACCGTTCACCATAACGTTGCTGTTTTGACGTGAAAGTCATCATAAGTTCTATAAAAATATTCAAGGGCATTGAGATTGATCACAGCGGTATATCTTGTATAATCATAGGTTCCACGGCTGGTGATCACCGCACCCTTGGGAATTGCAACGTTGGCCAGGACGTGAAAGCATTCGTTGGCCGCCGTTCTGCTGTCTATCGGCTTGGGGACATGTGTCTTTAAATAGGCGGCGCGGACAAAGCGCTCAGGCGAGGTAAAGCCGCCGGGCAGGCCTATAGTTCCTCCCCCCTGGCCAAAAGGTATCAGCGGTACGCCGCCCCACACCGCTTTTTCTGTCTGCATAGGCGAGACCCCTACATAGTTTCTCAGATTTGTCATATGCCAGTGCCAATCGGGGCTGTTAGTCATAACGCCGATCGAGTCATGCAGCAGCTCCACGCCTCGGTTGGTCGATTCAATGACCACGCAAGCGCCGCTTTTATCGGCCGCAATCCAGTGCAGAGGCGATACCGTGCCGGTCATTGGGTCTTTTACGCCCGATATCTTGACGTTTTTGAGCAGCGAGGGCAGCTCGCTGACCGCGCCGCATTGTCCGAGAAGATAGTGCAAAAAATCTACCGAGGCAATCGTGCCGCTTGGGGAACGCACGGGGCTGTGCTCGTACCGCGCATAGCCCGCAAAGAACAGAGCGGCTGCCGCAAAGCCTTGTTCGTTAATGCCGTCAAAAAAGGCCAGAAGGCCGTCCATCTCTTGTCCCAGCCCCATGAACCGATAGGTATTGGTTAATGTGACGCCCTCAAGCGCGCCGTCCCACGTATGTGAACGCGGCATGATAATGAGCTGGGGGACAAGGTCATAAGAAAAATCCATTGTGCGCGCCAAAAAAAAATTACCCGACTGAGCGCTCAAAGTAATCGCTGTACACATAAAAAATCCCCACTGATCTATTTTTAGTTAGGCCAGCCGCAGTAAAATAGAACCTTCATCCATGTAAAGCCGGTGCGGCGGCGTATAATCCATCTCCTATACAATGTGTATGATGGATGCCAAATAGAAAGACGCGTGCCATCTTCTTTTGTCAGAGGGGTAGACGGTGCGGGGTGATAATTGCATAGTCAAGCAACCTGCAAGCGCCACACGATCTTATGTCCCACGGCGAGGATACAGATGGGCTACGCACACCAAGGGCAACGACGAAAGGCGCAAAATAGACCGCCAAGACAGTCCGGTTTTTAGGTTGTTTATAAAGAGAATAGAGGGCAAATACAAAAAGCCTGTGCCGGGACGATGAACCCCTGCACAGGCTTGAGCGCATATTTAAGTGTCACAGCCGCTGAATACAAAGCCCGATCAAACCCGGGCCGGTGTGGACCACGAGCGCGGGGCTGATCTGCCCCGTGATATAGTCGGTGTAGTTTGGCAGCAGCGCCTTGACCTTTTCGCCAACCTGCTCCGCCTCCTGCTCGGCACCGCCGTGCACCACCGCAATAATATATTTTTCGCTTTGCGACAAAAAGTCGTAGGTCAGTGAGATCGCGCTATCCAGCACAGCCTTGC
>DALYYK010000398.1:1618-2929 GCA_031983305.1 Candidatus Fimivivens sp.
TGTAATAGACGCCCTCTTCGTTACAAGAAATCACTGGGAGAATACCGAGCAGAGAGCCCATTGTGGCCGATACCAGGCCGATTCTGCCGCCTTTTTTCAAATATTCCAAAGTGGCTACGCAAAAGTAAATACGGGTATTTTCTACCGCTTTTAGCAGCGTGGTTTCGATCTCGTCAAGCGTGAGCCCCTCTTCGATCAGCCGCCCCGCGCGTATCGCCGTCAGGCCGGAGGCGATGCCGATATTTTTGGTGTCGATGATTCGGCAGTCGAGCTGCGGAAATTCCTTTGCCATGACGGCCAACATGTTGTGCGTGCCGCTCAGACCGCTTGAGATGGTCACAATAACGACCTGATCATAGCCCTTGTCGCAGATGCTTTGCAGCGTCTGCGCGATAGTCTCTCCCGAGGGGAGAGAGGTCTTAGGCACCTCCTGCTCAAAACGGTCGTAAACCTCCTGCGCGGTAATATCTACGCCGTCTCTGAAATGGCCGTAGCTGTAATGGATCGTCAACGGAACCACAAACATACCATATTTTTCGACGTAATCTTTTGGCACGTCTGAGCAGGAATCGGTGAGCAACGCAATTTTATGATTCATCTTCATACTCCAAATAAGATATTTAAAACCATTATATAAGACGTATAACAGGGTGTCAATTGATTCAGATAACCATATATTTTATTGATCTTTAGCAGATACGACAATAGCGCGCCATCCTCGGGTCATACAGCAATAAAAGGCATTGGACGTTGTGATCCAATGCCTTTTAAACGATGTGTTTAGTTTAGCCGAGAACCGACAGCAGAATACCGGCCGCAATCGCGGAGCCGATAACACCCGCAACGTTCGGACCCATGGCGTGCATGAGCAGGAAGTTGGAGGGGTTCTCCTTCTGGCCGACGACCTGGGACACGCGCGCCGCCATCGGAACAGCCGAAACGCCAGCCGAGCCGATCAGCGGGTTGACAGGCTTGCCGCCCATCGCAACGCTGAGCACGTTCATCAGCTTGCCCAGCAGCACGCCGCCGGCGGTGCCAAGCGCGAAGGCCGTAACGCCCATGACCATGATACCTAGCGTCTTAGCGTTCAGGAATGCTTCTGCCGTGGCAGTAGAGCCGACCGAAATACCAAGGAAGATGGTGACAATGTTCATCAGCTCGTTCTGAGCGGTCTTATTGATGCGGTCAACAACGCCGGATTCCTTCATCAGGTTGCCGAACATCAGCATGCCCAGCAGCGGCACGGTGGAGGGCAGAATAAGGCCGACCAGCGTGGTGACGGCGATCGGGAAGATGATCTTCTCGGTCTTG
>DALYYK010000399.1:0-2900 GCA_031983305.1 Candidatus Fimivivens sp.
CGACATATTCCACCGCACGCTGCTTTGAGGTGACCTGTGAACCGACATTTTCCTGCACCTCAATGATGCCCATGTCCGAAAGCAGCCGCAGCGCGCGCCGGATCGTTTCGGGCGATACCCCGTATTGAGAGCTCATCAGCGAACGCCCTGAAAACCGCTCCTGCTCGGCCAGCGCGCCCGAAGCAATCTTGGCGGCAATATCGTAAGCCACCTGTAAATAGATCGGGGGTTTTATTTGAATTTTCATGTCTTTCTCCCTGAAAATGATTGATCGGTATAGGGAAGCTGTGTCTTTGTAGTTATTATACCATGAGCGCAAGCGAATAGTACAATTGCGTATCAAAAACTAGCCAGTCCCATTAGGGGCAAGCCGTTGCGCCTAATTTTCGGTATCATAATCGCTTTGTGGTTATTATACCATCTGAACATGGCAATTAACAGCGTGCGGCCAGCTCATATTGTAAACATCCGGCAGATTTAAAGGTATTCTATGATTCAGTGCATGCAAGCCCGTCGGATTTGCACGGCCTGACGGCAGCCTTCCGCGCGCATAGGGACTATCTCCTATGTCAAAACGGTACGAAGGCGCATATATTATAGTGGGCTACAGCCTAATGAAAGGAGGATATGGTTTGAATTCTAACAGAGTTTTTACCAGCCAATCCAATTCTAATACACTAAATAATCAAGCGCGTTGTGGTGACGGTCGCCAGAATATACAGGGGCTTATGGCACGGTCGGCCGATTGCAGCTGTGTCGGGGGCAGCTGCGGTATGGGGGGCGGTTCAGATCCTTGTCTGCAAAGCATGCGGTGCGTGCTGACCACGATTGAAGAGATCGTGCGCAGCATGCCGTCGGGCTTTAATATCGGCGTGGAGATTACCACCACCGACGGCAACGTCAACACCGTTGTCTTCAGCAGCAACAACTGCGCCGTCAGAGTCAACGGCACAACGCTGATCGCGGGTGATTTGGTCATCTCGATCTGCGCCATCGCCAAGATTCGCGTACTGACCGGAGGGCTTGTCGGCTCGACCTTTGAGGCGCAGCTGCTCGCGGCGCTGGGTTGTCTGGCCAACCGATGCTGCCCCAGCGGCTGCGGCTGCGGTGATGCGTGCGCGCAGGATATGGAAAATTATCTGCGCTGCCACGAGGACAGCATTGCCGCCGTCAGCTTTGAGGGCGGGTTCGAGATTATTCGCAATATTCTTGCCCCTGTGGGCATCAACTATGTCAACGTTGTCGGCGGGGCCGCGCTGTCCACAACATCAACCACCGCGCTGTCCGGCGCGTCGCTTGGCATCGGCACCACGCCGGTGGTCAGCGCCGTCATTCCCGCCAGCACCACGGTTGTCAGCAGCATAGCCGGAGAGGTCAGCAGCGTTGTCACCGGCATCACGAGCACGCCGATCGCAGTCAGCGCGCCGATTAGCAGCGTTCCGACTACGGTGGTAACCGGTGTTACGACCACCCCCGTGACAGGTCTTGCACAGAATCTGACCGCGACCGCGGCCACCGTTGTAGACGCCATTGCCACCGGTACAACAACCGTTCTGACCGGCCTGGGCACTCCCTCGACGGTTGCGGGTGTTTTGACAGGGCTGACCGGCATCTCAAGCGTCGCGCCGGAAGCAGTACTGATCCCCTTCTTCACAAGCGGCGCCGCCGGCCCGTTGACCGTGACCATCGACGGCGTCACCTATCCTGTCATGTCCGGCGGCGAGCCGGTGATCTACGGCGGCACGCTGACCGCCTTTGTCTTCCCCAACAACGCCAGCTTTTTGGGCGGCGTGACCGGCACGCCCACGCTCATCAGCATCACCCAGCAGGGCACGCCGACCACGGCGACCGTTGTCTCCTCGGTGGTGCCTGAAACGACGAGCGTTGTCGCGTCGGTATCGGCCGGTTCTGCGTCGGGCCAGTTTGTCAGCGCCGTTACCACCGGCACTGTCGGCAGCGTTCCCACTCCGGCCACCGTGACGGCCGTGGGCAGCGTTGCGGCCACCACCGGAGTTATCAGCACACTGGGCGCCGTCAACACGATTCCAGCCAGCAGCCTATTCGCCACCGCCGTGACCGACGTCATCGACGAGGTGTCGCTGTTTACCAACACGACCAGCGCGTTGGCCTCGGCCGCGCTGTCGACCAGCACGCAAACCGTCGTCGGCTCGATCAGCACCACGCCAATCGATGTGGCGACGCCCGTCCGCGAATATATCGACGGCTCGGTCTCGTCGGTCGGCTGTGGCATTATGGCGGTCGAAAACAACGACGGCGATGTCTCGGTCTATTCGGTCTGCGATATCAACTCGGTCGAAAGCGACCGTTATCTCCCTCCCTGCCGCTGATCTTAACATGCTTTAGCGCGGTACACGCTGGATGAGCGGGTACCGCGCTTTATTTAAGAGATCACGTCGCATCTCGATGATGCTTCTTAACCTTGGCTTTGAGTTTATTTAGGCTGCACGGCATTCTGTGGGCAGCCCGCCAGAAACGCGCGCAGATTTTCACCCGAGAGATCGACGATGCGCTGGCGGGTCTGACGGGGCATCCAAGCGACATGCGGCGTCGCGATGCAACGCGGATGACTGGCGAGTGCGTTATCCTTACCGGGCGGTTCGGCTGCGAATACATCGGTCCCCACCGCGTAAAGCTTGCCGGAATTCAGCGCGTCGACGACATCATCTTCATAAAGCACCGCGCCTCGAGCTGTGTTGATCAGAATCGCGCCGTCCTTCATTTTGGCGATGGCGGCGGCGTTGATCAGGCCGCGTGTCTCGTCGGTTAAGGGGCAATGGATACTGATAATGTCCGAGCCCGCCAGCAGCTCCTCCAAGTTGCAAAAGCGCAGCTGGTCGCACGCCAATTCGGGATCAGGGCGGCGTTTGTAGGCGAGCACC